>NZ_KZ454944.1:985744-1258654 GCF_002797415.1 Bacillus alkalisoli | reverse complement strand
AACAGAATCGAACTTTCTAATTGTTTCATTGACCACATGTTCAATATCTTTTGATTTGGTAATATCACACTTTAAAGCTAAAGTTTTTACACCAATTCCTTTTAATTCCTCACAAGCTCGTTCGTTCATCGTATGAAACTGTTTCTGCACGAATAAATCCACGTTCTTCTATCCGTTTTTTCTATGGAATTTATAAGGTTCTAAATTAAAAACTAGTATTAACACGGTCGATTTTTATATCTTTTAACAATGTATTGATAACATGGCCAGCCATGATTAGTCCTGCAACTGATGGTACGAATGCGTTAGAAGACGGTGGCATTTGTGCTTTTCGAATTGGAGCATCTTTTTTCCCAACCGTTTCTTTTACATCTTCGCGAATAATAATCGGCTTTTCATCTGAAAAAACAACCTTTATACCACGTTTTATTCCTTCTTTACGAAGCTTTGTGCGAACAACTTTTGCAATTGGATCTGTGTTTGTTTTGGAAATATCTGCAATTTTAAAACGAGTAGGGTCCATTTTGTTCGCTGCACCCATACTTGAGATAATTTGGATTTTTCTTCTTAAACATTCTTTCATTAAATGAATTTTATAGGATATCGTATCAGAAGCATCCACAATAAAATCAGGATTATAGCTGAAAAACTCTTCATATGTTTCTTCTGTATAAAACATTTTTAGTGCAATTACTTCACATTGAGGATTAATATCCGCAATACGTTCCTTCATTAAATCTGCTTTCGGTTTTCCAACTGTAGAAAGTAATGCATGTATTTGACGATTTACGTTTGTAATATCAACGTCGTCTTTATCAACTAAGATTAAGCGCCCTACTCCAGAACGTGCTAATGCTTCGGCTGAAAAAGAACCAACACCACCGATACCTAGTACGGCTACTGTGCTGTTTTTTAGCGCATTTAATCCTTCTTGTCCTATCGCTAATTCATTACGTGAAAACTGGTGTAACATCTTCTCAACTCCAATATACGTTATCTTCTTATTGTTTACCCGAAATTGAATATATCATACTTATGATTAATTGCAAGTATGTCGATAGGATTTTATTTGAACTAAGCTAACATACAATAGGGTACTAAATGTTGATTTCCGTGCAAGGGTTCGCTTTCCGCGGGCTTGTCTAGTTTCAGCGGCTAGCTCCTCGAGTCATAAGTCATTGTCGCCTTGAGGGTAAAAAGCACCCTCAATTCGCCCCTACCTTATGCTTGTCGGAGCTGAACGAGCCGCTTCAAACATTTCGTTGCGCCGGGAGCCTCCTCGGCGCAAGCGCCTGTGGGGTCTCCCGCTCCACGCTTTTCCCGCAGGACAAGGAAGGCTACGAGAGCGATGCATCGCACGAAGGAAATGCGTTAGCATTTTCGAGGAGTCTCAGCCTTGCACGGAAATCAACAGGTAAGTAGTTAAGTTTTATAATATCAACACTCCCCATTAATAAAATAATTATCCATTTCCGTACGTTCATCATGCTAAGTTCATCTCACTCCACAACTTCCGCTTCACTTTTCATGCAGATAGGTTCAAAGAAAAACGACTTAGTTTTGATATTATGTTTAACAATTCAAAATAAAAACCCCTTCTCATTTTGTTGAGAAGGGGTTTTTGTGACGTTCGTATGTTATGTACGAAGTCCCAATCGTGCCGTCGTTTTGATGCCTTCGTTTTGAACCCGCTTACTGCAGGTGGGTGTTCTGTTTCGTGTTTTACACGTCCTACTCTAATTGGAAGGCATGTGCGCAACTAGAAAACTCTGAACTCCCGTATAAACTATTGTTCGGTCAAAACACAATAGGTTATACGACGAACACATCAGGACTTCATTCATTTCACTTGTTGTTAGTATAATATCATACGAAAAAAGCGAATGCAAGGGACGTTCGTATAGGAAGTTTTACCCTTTTTCAACATTAAGTGACAAGTGTAAATCATCTAATTGGGCGTTATCTACAGGGCTTGGTGCTTCTGTTAACACACAACTTGCACTTGCTGTTTTAGGGAATGCAATCGTATCCCTTAAGTTTGTTCTACCCGCTAATAACATAACTAAACGGTCTAATCCTAGGGCAATGCCTCCATGAGGTGGTGTACCGTAATCAAATGCTTCAAGAAGGAATCCAAACTGCTCTTTTGCTTCTTCTTTACTGAATCCTAAAACTTCAAACATTTTTTCTTGAATGTCACGCTCATAAATACGTAATGAACCTCCACCAAGTTCATAGCCATTTAATACAAGGTCATATGCTTGTGCACGAACACTGCTTGGATCTGTTGTTAATTTTTCAATGTCTTCACGAACAGGCATTGTAAATGGATGGTGAGCTGCAAAGTAACGTCGAGCTTCCTCATCGTATTCCAATAATGGCCAGTCAGTAACCCACAAGAAATTGAATTCACTCTCATCAATAAGGCCAAGTTCTTTTCCTAACTTCATTCTTAACGCGCCTAAAGCATCTGCAACTACTGCCTTCTTATCTGCAACGAATAGTAATAAGTCACCAACAGAAGCTTCTAGGACACTACGGAAGTTAGTTTGTTCTTCTTCATTGAAGAACTTAGCGATTGGACCTTTTAAACCGTCCTCTTCTACTTTCATCCAAGCAAGCCCTTTCGCACCATATCGACCTACGAATTCTGTTAGAGCATCGATGTCTTTACGAGAATATTTTGCTCCTCCTCCAACAACGTTAATTGCTTTTACTTGGCCACCGTTTTCGACTGCAGCAGCAAATACTTTGAAGCCACATGCTTTCACATGCTCTGAAAGGTCAACAAGTTCCATACCAAAGCGTGTGTCTGGCTTATCTGACCCGTAACGACTCATTGCTTCATTGTATGTCATTCGTGGGAACGCACTCGGTACATCGATTCCTTTTGTTTCTTTCATTACTTTCGCCATCATAGTTTCCATCATCGCAATAATATCTTCTTGAGTTAAGAAAGAAGTTTCAATGTCAACTTGTGTAAATTCCGGTTGACGGTCAGCACGAAGATCTTCATCACGGAAACATCTTGCAATCTGATAATAACGTTCTACACCGGAAACCATTAATAATTGTTTAAAGATTTGTGGTGACTGTGGTAAAGCGTAAAATTCACCAGGATGCACTCGGCTCGGTACTAAATAGTCACGTGCCCCTTCAGGTGTGCTTTTTGTTAAAATCGGAGTTTCCACTTCCATGAACATATTGTCGTTTAAATAATTACGAATAGTCTTTGTTACTTCATGGCGCATTTTTAATGTGTCAAACATAACAGGACGACGAAGGTCTAAATAACGATACTTTAATCGTACATCTTCACTAACCTCTGCTTTATTATCGATAACAAACGGTGGAGTTTTCGCAGCATTTAACACTTGAATTTCATCAACGTGTATTTCCACTTTACCTGTTTTCAAATTCGAGTTGACTTGCCCTGCTTCACGCTCTACAACTTTTCCTTTAACATACAATACAAACTCATTACGAATAGATTCCGCAATTTGTAGGCTTTCTGGTGAAACATCTGGGTTAAAAACAATTTGAACAAGTCCAGTACGGTCGCGTAAGTCGATGAAAATTAATCCACCTAAGTCACGTCTTTTTTGTACCCAGCCTTTTAGTTCGATCGTTTCGCCAATACATGATTCTGGTACTTCGCCACAAAAATACGTTCTTCCTTGCATCATGATCTCTCCCCACTTTTCTTTTCTGAAATGTATGCAACAACTTCTGATATAGGAATTTCTTGTTGTTCACCAGTCGCCATATCTTTTACTGCGGCAACGCCTTTATTTAACTCATCTTCGCCAAATACTACCGTGTATTTGGAATGAAGACGGTCAGCTGCTTTGAATTGTGCTTTCAATTTTTTGTCTTGATAATCTTTTTCTGCTAAAATACCAGCTTTTCGTAAATCATATAACACTTTCACTGCCGCATCTTTTGCTTGTACACCAAGCGCAACAACATAACAATCGATCTCATTTTCAATAGGGAAATCAACATTTTCTGCTTCCATAGCGGCCAAAAGTCTTTCAATACTTAACGCGAAGCCGATACCAGGTGTTTCTGGTCCCCCAATGTCTTGTACAAGACCATTGTAACGTCCGCCACCACATAATGTCGTAATGGCTCCAAATCCTTCAGAGGTACTCATGATTTCAAATGCTGTGTGGTAGTAATAATCTAAGCCACGAACCAAATTAGGATCAATTTCGTAATCAATGTTTAATGCTGTCAAATAGGCTACCACTTTATCAAAGTAGTTCTTTGATTCCTCATTTAAATACTCTAAGATAGATGGTGCTGTTTTCATTAACTCGTGATCACGGTCTTTTTTACAATCTAAAATACGAAGTGGATTTTTCTCTAGTCTTGATTGACAGTCGGAGCAAAATTCTTCGATTCTAGGTTGGAAGTGATTTATTAACGCTTGACGGTGTGCATCGCGACTTTCTTTATCTCCAAGACTATTGATGACGACTTTTAAGTTATTTAATCCTAAGCTTTTATATAAATCAACAGCTAATGCTATTACTTCTGCGTCAATGCTAGGGTCATTACTTCCTAATGCTTCAACTCCGAATTGAACGAACTGACGGAATCTTCCTGCTTGAGGACGTTCATAACGGAACATTGGACCAACATAGTATAGCTTTGTCGGTTGCTGAGGATTGCCGTGCATTTTATTTTCTACGAACGAGCGAGCTACAGATGCTGTACCTTCTGGACGAAGTGTTAAGTTTCGTTCGCCTCTATCTGTGAATGTGTACATTTCCTTTTGTACAATATCAGTTGTGTCACCTACACCTCTTAAAAATAGTTCTGTATGTTCAAAAATCGGTGTGCGTATTTCTTTATAGTTATAAAGTTTACAAATCTCTTTTGCTTTTTCTTCAATGTATTGCCATTTTTCTACCGTACCAGGCAAAATATCTTGCGTACCACGTGGTATTTGAATCGCCATTATAAGTCCTCCTTTTAGTGGTTAGTGGTTAGTGGGTGGGATTGTTAATAGATTAAAAATAAAAACTAAACAAAAAAACTCCCATCCCTTGTTTGATAATACAAACAAGGGACGAGAGTTTTAAATTCCCGTGGTGCCACCCTAATTGAAGCAAATTACACAAACAGTCCATACGGAATATGTAGTGCAATATGCTACCACTCAAACAGTTAACGCCTGCAACGTTCGCTTCCTACTAGAGCATCTTCCGTATAGAAGTGACTTTTTCAGAAAGAATCCTACGAGGTGTTCATTCGTTAAGGCATATTGGAGAAATGCTTTCAGCCTAAGGCATTTCCTCTCTTTCCAAATGGAACTTAACTACTATTCCCCATCATCGGTTTCGCTTTATATTATTGATTATGTATTGTTCAACTTATTAAGATGATACTTGCTAGTATATAAAGAACGAAACCTTCTTGTCAATACTAATACGAACGATTTATTTGTTTTTTTATTGTTCTAACATCTCTTACTGTAAGTCCAAATTCTGATGCAAGTTCTACGTAACTAGAATCTTTCTCTTTTTCTAAGAAATCATGAAAGCTAACTCCGAACACATCTTTTTTACCATAACTATGTGAATGCTTATCGCCGTATTTCATCCTAATCTCTCCTTTTTTTAACATTTACACAAAACAATTCAAAAAACCATATATTCCCTGATGACAAGTGGTACTAATACTTGGAAAATAGATTTATATATGCCTAACATCTATGTTGCCCTTTTTTTCAAATTTATTTACATGAAAGGAAGGATTTTTTCGTTATTTGTCGAATGAAAGGATTGGACAATTTTTATTAAGGAGGAACGTCATTGATCCGTAAGAGAGTGTTTCTTGCAATTATTATATTTTTTCTATTGTTATCAACCCACACTCCTTCCTATGTAAGTGCCTCCGATATGATTCAAGTTTCCGCTAACATATTGAATGTTAGAGAAACAAATTCAACGACTGGAGCAGTTGTAACACAGGTTAGAAGTGGAGAACGTTATGAGGTATTAGAAAGAAAGGGCGATTGGATAAAGATTAAAGTATCCAATTCATTGCAAGGGTGGGTTGCTGGTTTTCTTGTTACAAGTGTAAGAGGAGTCACCGCGACTGCAAACCAATCAACTGGGACAAATGGTACGATTACAACGGACGGTCTCCGTGTCCGTTCTGGACCAGGAATGAATCACTCGGTTGTAACTGTTTTATCAAATAAGAACAAAGTTACAGTCCTTGAAACGAAAGACAATTGGCTAAAGATTCGCTTTCATTCCCATGAAGGTTGGATATCGAAAGATTTTATTGCAATCGACCAACAAAGTGGGGCACCATCTACTAATACATCGACAAGTACTATATTAGAAATAACGACAAATTCTTTAAACGTTAGAAGTGAGCCAAACACTACATCAACAATTGTTGGTAAACTACAAAAAGGAAATAGAGTGAGTGTAGTCAACAGTAGAAACAACTGGTATGAGATTTCACACAACTCTATAAAAGGCTGGATACATCAAGACTACACAAAGGTTGTAACAAATTCTTCTAACTCTACAACGTTGACATCCAAACAAAGTGCAACCGTTACAGCATCTAGTTTAAATGTTAGAGACAGTGGGTCCTTAAATGGGAAAGTGATTAGCTCTTTGACAAAAGGGAGTAAAGTTTCTGTTTTACGTGATGTTAATAGTTGGACTGAAATTGAGTATAACAACGGCAAAAAAGGTTGGGTTGCTGGGTGGTATTTAGAAAAGTTAGATAGCCCATCAAGTCCAAATACAGTAAACGGCAATGTTGTTGTCCTTCATAATGGTACAAACATTCGAAAATCTCCATCTACAAATTCAGCTGTAGTAGCTAGAGCGAATGCAAGAGACCAATTTCAAATTATAGGTATGGAGAAAGATTGGTATAAAATTAGTCTTAGAGATGGATCAGAAGCTTATATAGCTGGTTGGATCGTACAAACTTTAGGTAATGTTCCCACAGTTACTCGAACTGGCAGTAGTTCACCATTAAAAAATAAAACGATAGTCATTGATGCTGGTCACGGTGGTAAGGACGTTGGAGCAATTGGAGTAAGTGGTGCTTATGAAAAAGACATCACGATTAGAACCGCAAAATTGCTTTATGATAAATTAGTAGCTGCTGGTGCAAACGTACACATGACACGAAATAACGACACTTCGATTTCATTGAGGGACCGCGTGCAAGTATCACATCGTCAAAAGGCAGATGCTTTCATTAGCGTCCATTACGATAGCATTGATATACCCTCTGTAAGAGGAACTACAACATATTACCTTAGTAACGAATCGAAAAAACTAGCAGAACATATTCACAATGCATTAATCCAATCAACAAACTTACGTGATAGAAAAGTGAACAAAGGTAACTTCCTTGTACTAAGAGAAAACAAACAACCTTCAGTTTTATTAGAATTAGGTTACATTAGTAATCGTGAAGAAGAGGCCATCATCTTAAGTGCAGACTATCAAAACAAAGCAGCAACAGCAATCTTCCAAGGGTTACTACAACATTTTAGATAAAGTAAAAAACAGCCATCCCTTATATGGAATGGCTGTTTTTATTTACTTTCAACAATTAGAGTTACAGGACCCTCATTAATAAAATCAACATCCATCATTGCTCCAAATTCTCCTGTTTCAACTGTAATTCCCTTTTTTCGAAACTTTTCATTTAACGCCTCATAAATAGGTGTTGCATGATCAGGTTTGGCCGCTTCCATAAAATTAGGACGTCTCCCTTTTTTACAATCACCGTATAACGTAAATTGAGATACCGATAATATTTGTCCACCAACATCTAATAAAGACAAGTTCATTTTCTCGTTTTCATCTTCAAAAATACGTAAGTTCGTAATTTTATCTGCCACATATGCAGCATCTTCCACTGTATCGGAATGGGTAACCCCAACAAGTAGCATTAATCCAAAGTCAATTCTGCCTACTACTTGTTCGTTTACTCTAACTTGAGCATTTCTAGCACGTTGCACAACAACTCTCATAAATAGAACCCTTTCTACTGCATTAATCTTCTTACGGAATAAATTTCAGAAATTTGTTTGATTCGTTCTACGACTTTTTGTAAGTGGCCAGTATTTTTAATCAAAATGGTCATATGAATAATTGCCATTTTATTACGATCTGACTTACCAGCTACAGCTGTAATATTTGTTTTTGTTTCGTTGACTGCTTGTAAAACTTCATTAAGCAATCCTCGACGGTCGTAACCAGATATTTCGATCTCGACACTATATTCACGTGAGCCTTTATCGCCTTCCCAATCTACTTGTATGAGGCGCTCATTCGCGTCATCTGTATGCACATTTGGACAGTCAGCTCTGTGAACAGAAACCCCACGGCCTCTTGTAATAAATCCAACAATGTCATCTCCTGGTACCGGATTACAACATTTAGATAATCGAACTAATAAACTATCGATCCCTTCTACAACAATTCCGGCATCACGCTTTTTAATTGGAGATGGCTTTCTCTTTTCAATTGGCTCTTGAAGTTCAGACAACTGCTGTACTTGATCACGTTGTTTTCTTAGTTTTTCCGTTAATCGATTGGCTACTTGTAATGGAGATATCCCGTTGTAACCTACTGCCGCAAACATATCTTCATCATTAGCAAAGTTGAACTTTTCAACTACACGTTTTAAGTTATCAGAAGTTAAAATTTCTTTTACTTCAAAATCCATATTTCTAATTTCTTTTTCGACCAAATCACGGCCTTTTTCGACATTTTCTTCCCTTTGTTGCTTTTTGAAAAATTGGCGAATTTTATTCTTCGCTTGGGAAGTTTGTGCAAGTTTAAGCCAGTCTTTACTAGGTCCGTAAGAATGCTTGGAAGTTAATATCTCAATGATATCTCCCGTTTTCAGCTTGTAATCCAACGTAACCATTTTTCCGTTAATTTTTGCACCTATCGTTTTGTTACCAATTTCAGAGTGAATACGATAAGAGAAATCGATCGGCACAGAGCCAGATGGTAACTCAATTACATCTCCTTTTGGAGTGAAAACGAATACCATATCAGAAAACAAATCGAACTTTAAAGATTCCATGAACTCTTCTGCATTCGTTGACTCATTTTGGAATTCTAAAATTTCACGGAACCATGTAATCTTCTCTTCAAATGATGCACGTTCACTTTGTGCATTTCCTTCTTTATATGCCCAGTGCGCAGCAATACCGAATTCAGCAATTTGATGCATTTCGTCCGTACGTATCTGTACTTCTAACGGATCCCCTTTAGGACCGATAACGGTTGTGTGAAGGGATTGATACATATTTGGTTTAGGCATCGCAATATAGTCCTTGAAGCGTCCTGGCATAGGTTTCCAACATGTATGGATAATACCTAATACGGCATAGCAGTCTTTTATGCTTTTAACGATGATTCGAACAGCGAGTAGGTCATATATTTCGGAAAACTGTTTATTTTGGAGCGCCATCTTACGATAAATGCTATAAATATGTTTTGGTCTTCCTGATAAATCTGCATTAATATTAACTTCTGCTAATTTTTCTGTCACTTCGGACATTACTTCCGAGATGTACTCTTCTCGCTCCGCACGTTTCTTCCTCATTAAGTTAACAATGCGATAATATTGTTGTGGATTTAAGTAACGTAACGATGTATCTTCTAATTCCCATTTAATTTTGGAAATACCTAAACGATGGGCAAGTGGTGCAAAGATTTCTAACGTCTCATTTGAGATTCTACGTTGTTTTTCTTGAGGTAAATGTTTTAACGTTCTCATGTTATGAAGGCGATCAGCTAGTTTTATTAAAATAACACGTATGTCTTGTGCCATCGCAACAAACATTTTTCGATGATTTTCAGCTTGTTGTTCTTCTTTTGATTTATATTTAATTTTTCCTAGCTTTGTAACGCCATCTACTAACATTGCTACTTCTACATTGAATGCATTTTTTATTTCTTCTAATGTAACGTCTGTATCTTCTACAACATCATGAAGAAACCCAGCTGCGATAGTGGATGGGTCCAAATCTAAGTCGACAAGTATCCCGGCAACTTGTATCGGATGGATAATATATGGCTCACCTGATTTACGATATTGCTCCGCATGGGCATTTTTTGCAAAGTCATATACTTTTTGTAAAAATGCAATATCGTCCTCTTTTAAATATCGCCTTGCGTCGTCAATGACTTGCTCAGCTGTTAACACTTGCTCATTCGCCATTTGTTTTCTCACCTTTAAGCTTTCTCATAAATTTATATATTGTAATTATTATCGTGAAATTTCAAATAGATGTAAAGGGCTAAGGGCATAAAAATTAAATTTATCGACAAATTTTTTAGGGAAAGATGGAAAAAATAGAAAGATAGTATAAGTTGGTGGGGAAATATTGAAGTTTTAAAAAAACTAGAGCCAAATACAAGCTCTAGTTTTTCCATATAATTTAATATTTCATTAATGTTAAGATATCATAACCATCAAGCTTGTTTTTGCCGTCTAGGTAAGATAGTTCGATTAGGAAAGCGATACCTGCAACAACTCCACCAAGCTCTTCTACAAGTTTAATTGTAGCTTCGATTGTTCCACCTGTAGCAAGTAGGTCGTCTGTAATTAATACACGTTGACCAGGCTTAATAGCATCTTTGTGTATAGTTAGAACGTCTTTACCATACTCAAGACCATATTCCACACGTGCTACTTCACGAGGTAATTTTCCTTCTTTACGAACAGGTGCAAAGCCAATTCCTAAAGAGTAAGCAACAGGACATCCGATAATGAATCCACGTGCTTCTGGTCCTACGATAAGATCTATTTCTCTATCACGAGCATATTCAACGATTTGGTCTGTTGCGTATCTATACGCATCACCATTATCCATTAGTGTTGTAATGTCTTTGAATTGAATTCCTGGTTTTGGCCAATCTGGAACAATTGTTACGAATTGCTTTAAATCCATCTTCATTTCCTCCTATGAGTGAACAACTTCACGTTCTTTAAGTTGTTCATCAAACCATTCTTTTAATTGTTTATATGATGAGTATAGAAACAAGTTTTCAAGCTCAGCTTGTTCCTGCTTTTTACGGTAAGTCGGTGACTCAGAAAGGTCACGCTTGCTTGCAGGATTACTTAACGCAATAAAGCCCTTGTCTATTGTAACAAATTCTAGTTCAAAAAACACCTGTGACATGAAATCTATTGTTTCTTTTGACCATCCGCGGTGTCTAGCAATATCTCCAGCATATCTATTTAAATCTATGGAGCCTTTTTTCAGTAGCAGTCCGTAATACCATTTAAAATGCTCTCTAGTCGGTATGGTAGAGAAAAAGTGACTCTCGGACTGATAAAAACATGCATACACTCGTTCTGGTTGGCCATTTTTAAAGATGTCCATTATCGCCTCTTTCGAAGGTGGCATGTCCAACAGAACAGTTGATGTTTGATGTAAATTACTAACTTCCGAAACATGCTTCATGTACGGTAAAAAATCTTCTAATGATAACTCTTTAATAATATGTTCATTAAAGTAAACAAATATTGTGTTTTTTGTCGTTAATTTTTGAAGTGTGTTTTTCAATTGCTTTGTTGAACGAATATCAAACAATTGCCAATCAGCTACTTGTATGTCTTGGATAAACAATTGCGGTTTACGATTATTGTTCCATTCATTTATTGTAAGTTCTCCTAAAACGTCAACGGATGCGATTGGTGAAATATCATGAAACGATTCTCCAAAACCAAACCCAACACAATCTAGTGTGCTTTGATTTTTTTCGATTGTCAGTTTCAAATGATTATTGTTCGTTCCAATATGACGAATTTGATGGACGTTTCCATCTCTAACGACTACTCTTGGTTTATTATTAGCTACCCCATATGGTGCTAGTTTTTCTAATTGTTCAATTGTTTGTAGTGAAATATCTTCTAGTAAACATTCCAAATCCACTTCTTTTATTGGGATGAAGTCTTCTTCTTTTAATATCTCGTTAGCCTTCTCCTTCATTCGGTTACGCAGTTCTTCTACATTACCTATTTCAAGTGTCATTCCTGCTGCCATAGGGTGTCCACCAAAGTGAGGTAAAATATCTCGGCATTCTGATAAGTTTTCAAATAAGTCAAAGCCAGCTATGGACCTAGCAGATCCTTTTGCGATGCCTTTTTCTTTATCTAAACTTAACACAATAGTTGGTCTATAAAAGCGGTCAACTAACCTTGATGCAACAATACCTACAACACCAGCGTTCCAACCTTCTCCTTCAACAATTATAAAAGAATTGTCAGTTGGTGGATATTTCTCTTCCACTTGCTTAATAGCTTCTTCCGAAATTTTACTTACAATTTGTTGTCTTTCCTTGTTATAGCTTTCAATTTCATCGGCCAACATTACAGCCTCTTCATTGTCATTTGTCATTAGTAAATGTACGGCTGGATCTGCATCATCTAATCGTCCAACAGCATTTATTCTAGGTCCAATCGAAAAGCCGATTGTTTCTTCTGATATATCTTTTGATTCGACCGAGCATTTTTTCAATAATGCTTTTAAGCCAGGTCTTGTCGTAGATTTCATTTTTTCGATACCGAAGTAAGCTAGAAGTCTATTTTCATCTACTAACGGAACAAGGTCTGCAATTGTACCGATAGCTGCTATTTCTAATAAGTGCTCAGGTAGTTTTCCAAGTAATGCATGTGCGACTTTAAATGCAACACCTACTCCAGCAAGGTCTTTAAATGGATATGGGCATGTTTCTTTTTTAGGATGTATGATGGCAAAAGCTTCTGGTAAAGTTGGACTTGGTTCATGGTGATCGGTAATGATTAGATCAAAGCCTAATTCTTTTGCAATGAGTGCTTCATTATGAGCAGATATTCCGGTGTCCACCGTGATAATGATGGAATACCCTTGCTCTTTAGCAGCACGGAATGCTTGTTCATTTGGACCGTATCCTTCTGTAAACCTGTTAGGAATATAAAAATCGGCAATTGCGCCTGCTTCTCTTAAAGCTGTTAACATAACAGTCGTACTACTTACACCGTCCGCATCATAGTCACCGAATACTAGTATCTTTTCTTCATTTTGTATAGCAGTTTGTATTCTTTCTACAACAATATCCATGTCTTCAAGTAAAAATGGGTCATGAAACTGGGATAATTGTTTATTTAAAAATTTTTGAGCACTCGTTATCTCATCTATTCCTCTATTCACTAGTAGGGAAGCAACAAGAGGAGAAATAGATAGTGCTTGTACTAAATCATTTATTTTTTGTTCATTTGGTTGATTAATTTTCCAACGTGCCTTCGATTGTAACAATATATCTTCCCCCTTTAGCCTTCCTCATTATACTAGAGTGAGAACGTCCCATCAATGGAGGATTAGGAATTGGGAATAAAAAAAAGTAATAGCCGAGGCTACTACTTCTCTTGTGATTCAACTACCGTCTGTTCTTCTTCTGAATAATTTAAGCTTGGTGTATTCGTATTCTCTTTTTTTATTTTCATCATTTGATAAATCGCAAATGTACCAGCAATAACTCCCCCCATTAGGGTAGAAAACAAGATAACTAAGACTAGTGGCCACTCTGCCTTTCCGAAAAGATAGTTTACTTCCACTAGTGCAACATTTAGTACAGCAAAGATCGCGATGATAATAGCAAAAATCAGACCAGCAAGTATATACCATTGAGCACGCATTCGGTAACCTCCCTTTAATTTTTTCTAGTTGAATCAATTTCATAATTACTGTTCGTTTAGTGAAAAACTAATGTTAAGTTTATTATAATTAAATAACGTTTGAAATAAAACATTAATTATCTGAAAGAATAGGTTTAATATTCGTTTTTCGTTTAGTAATTGTACATTATGAAACTCACTCAGTTATCATCATTATATGGATTTATATGGACGAAAACATCTTGTACTTCTATATTTTCCATTAATTTACCTTTAACTTTTTTACCGATTTGGTGACCTTGTTCTACTGTAATATCGGGATCGACTGAAATTTTCAGATCAATGATAATATAGTGCCCATGTTCACGTGCATGAAGTTCATCCAAACGAAGAACACCGGGCATTGTTTTAACAATGTCTTTAAACTCCTCTGTTTCTTCCGCATGTAAAACATGGTCCATCGTATTGTGAATCGATTCTGCACCAAGTTTCCATGCCATTTTTAAAATAAGTAAAGCAACTGCAATTCCTGCTACCGGGTCTAAATAAACTAACCATTCTATTCCTACATATCCACCAATGATAGCTCCACCGATACCAATTAAGGCTGCGATAGAAGAATACACATCTGATCGATGCTCGTATGCATTAACTATAATGGCATCACTTTTTATTTTCTTTCCTAAATTATATTTGTAACGAAACATTGCTTCTTTCGAAACAATCGAAATGATCGCAGCATACACGGCAATCATATTTGGAGGCTCTAATTCCATAAAAAAGGCTTGGAATGAAGATTTCCCGATTTCTACACCTACGATAAATAAAAGCACTGCTACTATAATGGCCGCAATATTTTCAGCCTTCCCATGCCCGTAAGGATGGTCCTCATCTGGTGGTTGTTTAGCTGCTTTTAGCCCTATGTAAACGGCAAGGGAACCAGCAACGTCAGAAGCTGAGTGAACAGCATCCGCTACTAGCGCTCTACTGTTTCCAAGTACCCCTGCAACAGCTTTAAGTACCGCAAGGATAATATTCCCTACAATCCCGACCATTGCGGCAAATTCGGCCTTTCTAAACCGCTCATCACGATCCAACTGCACTCACCCTTCCCTCACAAAACTTACTCTTTTCATATTGTACCCTAAACCATCCCAATATTGCACAAATATTACAGGTTCCTTACAGGTGCCAGGCACTTGAAATATTCTCTTAACACAACTTATGATTCACCATATTCAATCAAATAATTTATGTTACAAACAGTTTAAAAGTGCCTGGCACCTGTAATATTTTCACAAAACAAAACACCGCCTGTAAAGCTGCGGTGTTTTGTATGTGTATTAAACTTGTGGTTCTGGGTCTTCGTCTGTTACGACAGGTTTTCTTTTTTGTCTTTCTAACTGTTTATGTTTCCACACTAACCATAATTGAGCAGCTAGGAATAGTGAAGAATACGTACCAACAACTAGTCCAATTAATAGTGCTACAGCAAAGTTTGTAATAGATTCACTTCCTAAGAACTGTAACGCTAAAACAGCAATGATTACTGTGCCTACTGTATTTAATGAACGGACAAGCGTTTGTTGTAAACTTTTATTTACGACTTCAGCTAAGTCATCGAATGTTTTCAAACGTTTCTTCTTCTTTAAGTTTTCTCGTATTCGGTCAAAGGTTACTATCGTATCATTTATCGAGTAACCGACAATTGTTAAGACGGCAGCAATAAATGTAATATCCACCTCGAGTCGAACTAAACTAAAGAATGCTAAAATAAAGAACGCGTCATGGAACAAGGCAACGATTGCCGCAGCTGCAAACAACCATTCAAATCGGATTGTTACATAAATAATAATTCCGATTGAAGCTATTAACACTGCAATGAATGCATTCATCGACAGTTCTCTTCCTACCGTTGGAGATACGGTACTTATATTTGGTTCAATTCCATACTTCGCTTCAAAATGATCTTTAATCTCTGCAATTTGCACTTGATTCAATTCATCTAAGAAACGAGCAACTGCAATTTCATTATTAGTACCTGCCAATACAACATCTCGTGGTTCATAATTAATAGTTGATAATTCCTCTGTTACTTCTTGAGCAGTTAAGGAAGTTGGCGCCATTATTTCCACTCGAGTACCACTTACAAAGTCGATCCCTAAGTTTAAGCGTAAAAATGCTAACAATAAAATACCAACAACAATCATTCCACCAGAGAACATGAAAAACTTTTTGCGATGTTTTACGAAATCTAAACCAGTAAATCGGTTCGGTGGCTCCGTATCATCTGTAGTTTGGTTAATATCTAGCACTTCTTCTTTTTTCACTCCGAAGTATCCAGGCTTATCATTTAAGAAGCGGCTATTAACCCAAAGTCCTAACAAGAAACGTGTACCTACAACAGCAGTTAAGAAGCTTAATAAAATACTTGTTATTAACATCGTCGCAAACCCTTGAACAGAGCTTGTACCATAAACGAACATAACACCTGCTGCTAATAGTGTTGTAATATTCGCATCTAAAATCGTGGACAAGGAGTTACGATTACCAGCACGGAATGCCGACATGGTCGATTTTCCTAGTTTTATTTCTTCTTTAATACGCTCATACGTAATAATATTGGCATCAACGGCCATACCGACCCCTAAAATAAGGGCCGCAATACCTGGCAATGTTAATACCGCATTCATCCAGTTAAACACTACTAAAATGAAGAAAATATAGGCACTTAATGTTACTACCGCAACCATACCTGGTAAACGATATACCACTAACATAAATAAGAACACTAAGCTTATCCCTACAATACCAGCAAACACTGTTTTTTGTAGTGCTGTTTCACCAAACTGTGCACTAACAGATGTAGAGTAAATTTCTTCTAACTGAACAGGCAGTGAACCTGCATTTAACAAGTCTGCTAACTCTTGAGCAGATTGAATAGTAAAGTCACCATTAATTTGGATGTCTTGATAGTTTAAAACTCTTTCTACAACTGGGGCTGATAGAAACTTAGGTTCTGCTTGTCCTCTTTCCGCTTGATAAGAGTCACCTTCGTCAAAATCAAGCCAAATAACTAACCGATTTTGACCCACACCCATATTTAATACGTCTCTTGTAACCTCGCCAAATTTTTCTGCAGATTTTAATTTCAACGTTACAATCGGAGCATTTGTTTGACTATCAAACGACTGTCTTGCACCATTTTGCACAAGGTCTGCACCATCTAACAACACGTTGTCATTCACATCACGGAACGTTAATACTGCTTCTGTAGATAAGATTTCACGTGCTTTTGTTTGATCGTCAACACCTGCAAGCTGCACACGAATTCTATCGTCACCCTCGATTTGAATCCTTGGCTCACTTACACCAATAACGTTTATACGTTTATTTAAGGCACTAACAGTACTCGATAATACTTCGTGATTAATTTCGTCTTCATCATGCAATGGTAGAACTTCGTAAAGTACTTCAAAACCACCTTGTAAATCTAACCCTAGCTTAATTTCTTTCGTAATCGGGTTTGCCGTCGTTCCAATTACACTTGCTAATAAAATTAGAAGCAAAAAGAACGCAACAATCCGGCCTCTTTTAACCATATTGTCTTAAATCCTCCTTCGATGTGTACAACCACTTTTCAATCGCTGCATGTAAAGTATGTATAAGTTCAAATAAAACTAATATTCTCATTATGAAACAACTAACAACACGTGTCAATTAGACACTTAAAGACATATCACGAATCTTTTACCGATTCAAAATAGTTAGGTGCTTTATATGCTTCAATCGTTATGTAACTCATGTAATCCACAATTTTCAATCTGTATACATCCGATACTAATTCGTGTAACTGTTTTGATTCTGGCTTTTTCCATTTTTTCTTCGTCATACACTCCCATACGTCACCTACTGTCACTTTGTCGTACCCTAGCATATGAAACTCTTCCATTTTACTTTGTAAAACAGGCTCTAAATCAAAACGAAACAAATCGTATGCATGTTCTTTTTTTGTCCCCATAAATAAATACCTCCTTTGTTTTTTCCTATACTTGTCATGCTTGGCCAATGTACAAGCATATAGTGGTAGTACGTATTGATTCACATTTATGATGAAAACTTTTTAAATAAAGGCAGGGAAACTAATGACAAAACAAACCTTTATTAAAGGAACATTAATCCTTATTTTTGCAGGGTTTATTACGAGAATTTTAGGGTTTATTAATCGAATAGTTGTCGCCCGCTTCATCGGTGAAGAAGGGGTCGGCTTGTATATGATGGCTGTACCTACTCTCGTTTTAACCATTACCATCACTCAATTAGGTTTACCTGTCGCCATCTCGAAACTTATTGCGGAAGCGGAAGCTCAAGGGGACAGACGTAAAGTAAAAAAGATTTTAGTCGTCTCTTTAGCGACTACTGGTACGTTAAGTCTTATCTTCACTCCAGCCATGATTCTTTTGGCACCATATTTATCAAATCATCTTTTTACTGATGCAAGAACGTATTATCCGTTATTGGCAATTGCACCTGTTGTACCTATCATTGCTATTTCATCGGTTCTGCGCGGTTATTTCCAAGGAAAACAAAATATGAAGCCGTCTGCCATTTCCCAAGTTATAGAACAAGTTGTACGTATTTCTTTAGTAGCTGCCTTTACAAAAGCATTGTTACCATACGGAATTGAGTATGCCGCAGCCGGTGCCATGTTATCAGCTGTTATCGGGGAATTAATGTCCCTTCTATATATGCTTTTCATGTTCAAAACGAAAAAGAAATTCCGATTACGTAAAAAGTTCTTTACTTTTGTCGGTGAAGGAAAGCAAACATTTAACGAACTCATGAAAATAGCCCTACCCACAACAGGAAGCCGCATGATCGGGTCTATTGCATGGTTTTTTGAACCAATTGTTGTTGCTCAAAGTTTAGCAATCGCTGGTGTTGCTACCGTCGTTGCAACAAAACAGTATGGAGAGCTAGTAGGATTTGCTTTGCCATTACTTTTGCTACCTTCCTTTATTACTTATTCCTTATCAACATCGTTAGTTCCTGCTATTAGTGAGGCTGCAGCGAAAAAAAATACGTTACTTATTGAACATAGACTTCAACAAGCATTACGACTTTGTTTTGTAAGTGGAGGTATTGCCGTTGTTTTGCTGTACGTATATGCTGATCCAATCATGTTGTTAATGTATGGCACAAGTAATTCTGCCATTTACATTAAAGTTATGGCACCGTTTTTCTTATTTTATTATTTTCAAGGACCATTACAAGCAACATTACAGGCACTTGATCTAGCCAAAGCAGCGATGATTAACAGTTTAATTGGTGCAGTTATTAAGACAGCTCTAATCTTTATTTTAGCAACACAGATTGGTATAATGGGTGCCGCACTTGCGATTGTAATTGGGATAGTGCTTGTTACAGTATTACACATGGCGACGATTATGAAAGTGTTATCTTACACTTTTTATGTTAGAGATTATGTAAAAAGCTTTATTACAATGGGGATATGTGTCTTTAGCGGGAAATGGATGTACGGACACCTTCTCCTAGGTGCATCTATCGGAACAAGGAGTATTTTGTTTGTAACCATTACCATCCTACTTTACATTCTTTTACTTTTAATTTTTGGTCTAGTTAAAAAAGAAGAACTTGCAAGAATACCGTTTTTGAAGAAATTTGTACGATAATGAAAAGGTCTGTTTTGTGAAGTTCATTTTGACTTTGAAAGGAGTTGTGAATGAACTTCATATGGCTGATGAAGTTCATTTCGGCTCTGTAAAAAGTTGTGATTGAACTTCATAAGCACGATGAAGTTCATTCCAGCTCTGAAAAAAGTTGTGATTGAACTTCATAAGCACGATGAAGTTCATTTCGGCTCTGTAAAAAGTTGTGATTGAACTTCATAAGCACGATGAAGTTCATTATGGCTCTGAAAAAATTTGAGATTGAACTTCATAAGCACGATGAAGTTCATTTCGGTTCCAAAAAAAGGTGTGATTGAACTTCATAAGCCCGATGAAGTTCATTATGGCTCCAAAAAAACTTGTGATTGAACTTCATAAAGCTTTCAAAGTCTATCTAAAAACTGAACCACTAATAAAATTAAAGAGAGCACAATTTCTAGTTAGAATAAGAAATCGTGCTCTTTTATTCGTCTTTTAGGTCAATAAAAAATACACCATTATCATAACTACAATAAGAGATCTTCTTAATATCTTTGTAACCAAGCTTTCTTAGTTCTTGTCTTAACCATAAATTTGTTTTGTTGTCTGTTTTTAGATTGTCCTCTTGGATAGTTCCGTCCATAACATACGGTAAATTCAAGGTTGGTTCTTTCTTTTTTGACTTCTTTTTATCTTTTTCAATGACAGATAACTTCCCGGAAGGCTCTAATATTGCAAACTCCACATCCGCTACATTTTTTACGTTTTTATCACGTAATTGCACTAATAAGTCATCAAAATTATAACGCTGCTTTTTCATTTCCTTTTCATCAATTTTACCTTTATTAATAATTACCGAAGGCTTTCCATCAATGATGTCCCTAAATTTTTGGCTTTTTAACGAAAGAAAAGCCAACAAAATTTGAATACTTACTAAAAGAAAAATTGGTAACAGTGTATGCCACATTTTATCTTGAGGGTTTTCAATAGCCACTACTGCCATTTCAGCAATCATGATAAATACAACTAAGTCTAATATACTTAGTTCCCCAATTTCCCGCTTCCCCATAATTCTAAAGATGAACAGGATTACGATATATAAGAAAATAGTCCGGGCTATAATAATAAAAACATCATCCAATGAAAAGGCCTCCTTTGAAATTCGAAAGGTTCCTTCATATGTCAAAAATTTATCTAACAGCAAAGGTTATTTTTAGTATGAACTCATTGGAAGAAATAATGTTTTGTAGCATTTTCCATGTGGATTTTAAAAATGAATTAAATATCTGAAATAGATATAAACCGTTGAAAGTACAAGCGAAACGACCACAACTGGAATACCAATTTTCATAAATTGTACAAAATGAATCCCATTATTTGATTTTGCAGCAAGCCCTGCCACGACAAGATTAGAAGATGAACCTAAAAGCGTCCCATTTCCTCCGAGGCAAGCTCCAAGTGCAAGCGACCACCATAATGGATCTAAGTTTGTCATCCCATAGTCCTCAAACTCAACTATTACTGGTATCATCGCTGCTACAAATGGAATATTGTCCACAAAACCTGACAATATACCTGTTAGCCATAAAATAAAAATAGCGGTTGTTGGCAAATCTCCTTCCGTAGCGTAGATCATACCTCGTGCTAGTTCATCGATTATACCCACTTCTTCCATTCCACCTACTAATAAAAATAAGCCGATAAAAAAGAACAATGTACCCCATTCTACTTGTTTTAACACTTCCTCAGGCGCATTAACATCATGAGTTAAAAGTAATAACAAAAGTGCTCCTGCCATCGCTACAGTTGTTAGCTCTACATTTAAAAATGTATGACACATAAAACCTACAATCGTAATAACTAATATAGATAAAGATTTGATTAAAGTTGCATCTAACTTTAAATAATTTGCCGCTTTCAATTTTCGTAATTCTTCTTGCTCTTTCTTTTGAACGTGTAGTTTTTTGCCGTACAATAAAATTAAACCGAACATCGTAACGAAAAATATAATGATAACGATTGGTGATAAATGAAACAAAAAGTCGTTAAAATTCAAATGTTCAACTGCTTGACCAATCATGGTGTTTGGCGGATCACCTATTAATGTTGCAGTACCTCCAATGTTAGAGGCCAAAATAACAGAAATCAAATAAGGAATGGCCGGTAATTTTAAGAATTTAGTTAAGGTCAAAATGATAGGCACTAGCAATAAAACAGTAGTTACATTAGCAAGAAATGCAGAGCCTATAGCGGTTAATAGAGATATGGCAAATAAAAGCGGAATTCCCCTTCCTTTCACTACTTTTGCTAGGAGAATTGCCATATATTCAAAAATACCTGTTTTACTCGTAATCGTTACAATAACCATCATGGAAAATAGTAAAGCAATTGTATTCCAATCAATATATTTGAGAAAAGCAGTTTTCGTTGTTAACACCCCTGCAAGTAGCATTGCCACTCCTCCGATACAGGCTATTAACGCACGATCATACTTTTCAGACATAATAACAATGTAAGTAATAACAAAGATAGCTAATGCTAACGTAGTAAACATGTGTCCCTCTCCCCTCTTTACATCATATGATGCATGTCCATGAAAATATTTGTATTCTAAAAATTTTTGGACATGAATATGCTTGTATTACAGAGCATGTACTTTTTAGGGAGGGGAAAATAAATGGAATCTAAACGACTTGGTTATGCAGTTATGTTTGGGGTTGTGACGATTTTTGTTATTGCCATTTTAACAGGTTTAGTATTTTCAACATTATTAAGGTTTACTTCATTACAAGAAGCATCCGTTGCGTGGATAATCCTTGCACTTTCATTTGTTGCTTTGTTTATTGGCGGATTTGTTTCTGGCGGAAAAGGAAAAGAAAAGGGCTGGTTACTTGGTGCAGCAACTGGTGGAATGTATACGCTAGTAATTTTCTTATTTCAATACTTAGGGAATGATATGTTATTTACGATGTCACAACTATTTTTCCACACAGCTTTTGTAGCTGTCGCTGCACTTGGTGGAATTATTGGAGTTAATTTAACTTCTTCAAGAGCGTAAATGCTACCTTTTCAATACAGAAAAAACCGAAACAGCCATTGGCCGATTTCGGTTTTTTTGTTTGCTAGAATAGATTATTCGCTAATTACTTCACGAATTGCAGCACGATCATATGTAAGACGTGAACCATCTCCAGCTTTAATTACAACTTTGTCTTCGTCTAATGCATCAACGATACCGTGTAAGCCACCAATCGTTACAACTTTATTTCCTTTTGCAAGGCTTGTCTGCATTTCACGTACAGCTTTTTGGCGCTTTTGCTGAGGACGAATTAGTAAGAAATAGAAAATCGCGAACATTAATAGTAATGGCCAAATAACACCTAATAGTTCCATATTTCTAACCCCCTTTCAATAATAATCTACATTTATAATATCATACTAAAAGTTTTTTGCTCCAGGTTTATTAAAACCGTATTTTTCAAAAAACTCTTCGCGGAAGTCACCAAGACGATCTTCACGGATAGCTTGACGAACTTGCTCCATTAATTTTAACAGAAAATGAAGGTTATGATAAGTTGTAAGTCGAATTCCGAATGTTTCTTCACATTTAATTAAGTGACGAATATACGCACGACTATAATTTTTACATGTGTAGCAATCACATTCTGGATCAAGTGGACCAAAGTCACGTGCATATTTTGCATTCTTCACGACTAATCGGCCTTCACTTGTCATTAATGTACCATTACGAGCAATACGAGTTGGAAGTACACAGTCAAACATATCTACCCCACGAATAGCACCATCAATTAATGAGTCTGGTGAGCCAACTCCCATTAAATAACGAGGCTTACTACTAGGGAGTAGTGGAGTTGTAAACTCTAGTACTCGGTTCATAATATCTTTTGGCTCTCCTACAGATAAACCACCAATTGCATACCCAGGGAAGTCCATGGAAATTAAGTCTTGTGCACTTAACTTACGTAAATCTTCATATTCTCCACCTTGCACAATTCCAAATAACCCTTGGTCTTGTGGACGTTGGTGTGCTTGTAAACAACGCTCTGCCCAACGACTTGTACGTTCCACAGATTTTTTCATATATTCATGTGTTGCGGGAAATGGTGGACACTCATCAAATGCCATCATAATATCAGAACCTAATGCATTTTGAATATCCATCGCACCTTCTGGAGATAAGAATAACTTATCACCATTCATGTGGTTGCGGAAGTGAACGCCCTCTTCTTCAATTTTTCTAAATTCACTTAAACTGAAAACTTGGAATCCACCTGAATCAGTTAAAATAGCTCTGTCCCAATTCATAAACTTATGCAATCCACCAGCTTCACGAATTATTTCGTGACCAGGACGTAGCCATAAATGGTACGTATTACTTAATATTATTCCAGCATCCATTGCTTTTAAGTCTTCTGGAGACATCGTTTTTACAGTTGCAAGCGTCCCAACCGGCATAAATACCGGTGTTTCAAACGAACCGTGTGGAGTATGAACTCTTCCAAGACGAGCTCCAGTCTGTTTACACGTTTTAATTAATTCATATCTGATAGCTGACATAGTTAACTCCTTCTTACTTTTCTATTTCTATAAGATCAACATTGCATCGCCGAAGCTAAAGAATCGATAACGTTCTGTAACCGCTGCTTCATAAGCATGTAATACGTTTTCTCTACCTGCTAATGCGCTAATTAACATAATGAGTGTTGATTTAGGTAAATGGAAATTTGTGATCATTCCATCAATTGCTTTAAATTCATAACCAGGGTATATAAATATGTTTGTCCAACCGCTAGCTTCTTTAAACTCCTTATGTTCGGATGCAATTGTTTCTAACGTACGGGTAGAAGTCGTTCCAACTGAAATTATTCTTCCACCATTTGCGCGAACATCGTTTAGCAATCTAGCCGTACCTTCTGACATTTGATAAAACTCTGCATGCATATCATGTTCCAAAATATCATCCACACTAACTGGACGAAACGTACCAAGTCCTACATGTAACGTAATAAAGGCAATATGGACACCTTTTTCTTTTAGCTCATCCAGTAGCTTTTCTGTAAAATGCAAGCCAGCTGTCGGAGCTGCAGCAGAACCTCTTTCCTTAGCAAAAACTGTTTGATAACGTTCTTGGTCATCTAATTGTTCTCTTATGTAAGGAGGTAATGGCATTTCACCTAATCCTTCTAAAACTTCATAAAAAATTCCTTCGTATTGAAATTCGATATGACGTCCTCCATGGTCACTTTCTCCAACACAAACAGCTTTAAGTCTGCCGTCACCAAATGTGAGCACTGTACCTACTTTTACTCTTTTGGCAGGCTTCACAAGCGTTTCCCATGTTTCACCTTCTGTTTGCTTTAGTAATAACACTTCTACTTTTGCGCCTGTCTCTTCTTTTACACCGAAAAGTCGTGCAGGTAATACTCTTGTGTCATTTAATACTAAGCAGTCCCCTTCTTTTACATATTGTAAAATGGAACGAAAGGATGGTTCGTGTGTTAGTTCTCCAGACTCTTTGTTTAATACCATTAACTTGGATGCTTCACGGTCTAATAGTGGTGTTTGTGCAATTAGTTCTTCTGGTAGATGAAAATCAAATAGATCTATTTTCATAAAAAATGTTCACCTTTTCGCTTTAATCTTAATCTATATTATTTATTGGATACTAACCGTTGATGTTCATGGCTGATGTTCGTTTTCCGCGGGCGGTAAAAAGGATGGTTATTTTCACCGTCGTGAAAAAACCTACTCCTCGGCGCAAGCGTCTGCGAGGTCTCCCTTATCACGCTTCTCCCGCAGGACAATGAGGGCTTCCTTGAGATTCTACGCACGAAGAAAATGCGGATGCATTTTCGAGGAGTCTCACATCTACCACGAACATCAACTTCATTTGTATTTTTAATTCAAATTATTTCAACGCACTCTTCCAATAAAATAAAATACTAAACTTAATACAACACTGATAATAATAGACGTTACGATGGGAAAATAAAAGGTAAAGTTTCCTTTTTTCATGACAATGTCACCTGGAATTCTTCCGATTACTTGCCAAAGGAGTCCAATTAACAATAGAACTCCGCCTATTACCATTAACATCTTTGGTAATTCTATCACTGCTGTGGCACCTCCAGCCCAAAGTGTTCGTAAGCTAAAGCTGTTACAATTCTACCTCTTGGTGTTCGTTGTAAAAACCCAATTTGCAATAAATACGGTTCATACACATCTTCAATTGTATGTGACTCTTCACCAATGGTGGCTGCGATTGTATCCACTCCCACAGGTCCACCCCGGAACTTTTCCATTATACCTGTTAAAAGTTTATGGTCAATATGATCTAAACCTAATTTATCTACTTGCAAGCGATCTAACGCTTCTTTTGCAAGTGATTCACTTATTGCTTCTTTCTTTAAAACTTGCGCAAAGTCACGCACTCTACGAAGTAACCTGTTTGCAATCCTCGGTGTTCCACGGGCTCTTCTTGCAATTTCAGATGCAGCCTTCACTTCAATCCCAATTTCTAAAATTTGCGCTGTTCGAATACAAATTTCTGTTAGTTGAGCTTCATTATAATACTCTAACCTACTTAAAACACCAAACCTGTCTCTTAATGGTGCTGTTAATAAACCAACCCTTGTTGTTGCACCAACTAACGTAAACGGTGGCAAATCTAAGCGCACAGACCTAGAGCTTGGACCTTTTCCTATTACAATATCGAGACAAAAATCTTCCATTGCCGGATATAATACTTCTTCAATGGAACGGTGCAGACGATGAATTTCATCAATAAACAACACATCACCTGGCTCTAAAGCAGTTAATATCGCAGCTAAGTCACCAGGCCTTTCAATCGCAGGTCCTGCTGTTGTACGAAGTTGAACCCCCATTTCGTTAGCAATAATCGCAGCTAATGTTGTTTTACCTAGCCCAGGAGGTCCGTAAAGTAAAACATGGTCCAACGTTTCCTGCCTTAGCTTTGCCGCTTCAATAAATACTTCTAAATTTTCTTTTACTTTATCTTGCCCAATATATTGTTTTAAATTTTGCGGTCTCAAGCTAAATTCTAGCGACTGGTCTTCCCTATTGGCATCTTGAGAAATCATTCGTTCATCCATACTATTTTCACCCCTTTATTTGAGGAGGAGCTGTAACGCTCTCTTAACATATTGATCTGTTGTTAAATTTTCTTTTTGAAGGGCTGGGACAACTTTTTTAATCTCTCTATCACCGTACCCTAACACTTTTAACGCTTCTAATGCTTCATCTAAAGCAGGCTGCTCACTAGGCGGAAATAACTCGACGTCTTGTTGAAAAAGGTTAGGCATTGCAGCTGGTACAATATCGTTCAGTTTGCCTTTTAAGTCTAATATAATTTGGCGAGCTGTCTTTTTTCCGACTCCAGGGAATTTCGTTAAGAATTTTTCATCTTCATTTTCTATTGCTTGTACGACTTGGTTTGGCTGTCCTGTAGCAATAATTGCTAGTGCACCTTTTGGACCAATTCCTGTAACATTTAAAAGTTTTAAAAATAAGTTTTTTTCTTCTCTTGTATGAAAGCCGTATAGAGCTAAAATATCTTCTCTTACGTGCTGGTATGTATAAATCGTAATAGCTTTTTCTTTATTTACTTGATAGATGAATGGATTTGGTGCATGTATTTGATAACCAATTCCATTTACATCTAAAACAACATATTCGGGACTTACAAAATCTACGTAGCCTTTAACAAATTCGATCAAAATCTATCCTTCTCCAATCAACGTAATGTCTGTTTAACATTTTACCATAATCTTAGAACGTTTGTACGGTAGAAGGAATGATTTCGTTTTAATATAAGAAACAGGGATTGAAACTGTTACTGTTCACTGTAGTCTTTCATTTGTATATTTTGTTTGTTACATAAACATTGATAGGTCCTTTTCGTAAAAAAAGGTTTGATCATTGACTTTATTTAAAAACTATAGTGGATTGAAGCGGAAGGCACTTGACTCCTGCGGGACATAGAGGAAAGGGCGAGACCCCGCAGACGGTACGTCGAGGAGGCTCGTCTTCCTCCCAGCGGAAAGCAAGTGCCTGCGGTAATGTTCTACTTTTAACTTACTTTTAAAGAATAGTATACGAAAAAGAACTTAACAAAAAAAGGCCAGCAGTTTACGCTAGCCAAAATTAATTAAGTTAGAATTTGAGAAGATTATAATACGACAAACCAATTCTAAAATATATATTGTTGATGTTCACTGCAGGTGCTCGACTCCTGCGGGAAAGCGTGTTAAGTGAGACCCCACAGGCGCTTGCGCCGAGGAGTAGGTTTTTTCACGACAGTGAAAATAACCTTCCTTTTTACCGCCCGCGGAAAGCGAGCACCTACAGTGAACATCAACAGTTAATTCCCAATATAAAATTTTGTTTATTGTAGAGAAGAATATGGTTTGAATGTTGCTATTACTTCTTCATATTCATGTTTTGACATTACTTTAATACCCGTTTTTAATTTTATATGTTGATGACTTTCTAATTTACCTACATCAATTTGAAAAAAAGACTGAATTATTTTTGTTGCTTCCGTAGGCTTTCCATCATAGATAGTGAGAATACCGTCTTCCGAGATCCCAAAATATCCGTTCGTTTTAAGTAATGGAGAAATATCATCTATATGCTGTAAAAAAACAACTTGTTCCTCGTCTTGATCGACTAATAGCCAATCCTCATATTGAGCCCAGAAATCTTCCATTGCCCATATTGTTTCTTCAATAACTTCTTCACTTACTTCACCATCAATATATATTCTTTCCAAAATAACGCGTAAAGTTAAAGGTCCATTTACTTCATATGCTTCGTTTTTATGATGTTGAAACAAATAATCATTTGGTTCCGCTTCTTGTTCTACTGCTTCCGTTAAAACTAGGGCAGTGTAAAGCATTCCACACATCGCTACAAAAGCAGCAAAAAGGATCATTATTTGTTTTGGAATGATGGGTTTCATTGTTTCCCCCTCACATTCTTTTTAGATTATCTTTAAATTCTTTTTCTATTTTGACCAAAAATAGAAGGATTATCCAAGATTTTTGGAGAATTTTTGAAATTGGGTATTTAGAGGTAAAAAGAGGTAATTTTAACTATAAAAAAAGAACAGCTATAAAAGCTGTTCTTTTCCAGTATGGTTATCGACCAGGAGTAATGGTATCAAACATACTACGTATATCTTGGTTTAAACGTTCTACAGGACCACCATCACGCAAATCATTATCGACTTGACTCATACGATTTAACGTACTTTGGTCTGCTACTACACGACAATCTCTATTTCCAATTAGCGGTTGTACAGCACGACGAACATCACGTGTTACTTGTGCGTCACTAAATCCTTCTTGAGGTTCCACCGCAATCATTATATCGTTGCCGTAAATAATCGCTCTAGCATCTTCTACCCCTCTTACAGTGGAAGCACGTTCCGCTAATTGTTCAGAAAGTGCACCATTGTAATTGTTGTAATAAGACGGTCTAGCACCTACATTTGTACCATCTAAATGACGGTGATAGTTTCTATCACTACGACTGTATCTATTATCGTTTGGGCCAAACATTCCACGATCTTCATTTGCAAGTGGAACAGTAGGATTTGTTAAAGTTGCATTTCGGTCACCGTTAATAACTGCGCGGTCCATAATCTCAATTAATGGACCATCGTTATCCCCAATACGGTATGCATTGCCACGTTGGTCAACATTTTGATTTCCACGTGTATTTACATTTTTTGTACCGAAATTGTTCGCACGATTAGGTGCATAAGGGTTGTTTTCACTTGTATAGTACCCAATTGGCCTAGAGTTGTCATAATAACGTGTATCGGCAGCTTGATTTCCAGCGTTTCCTCCACATGCCGTTAATCCACCAAGCAATAGGGCACAAGAAGTTAATGTAAGCACTGACTTCCTCAATGTAATAACCCCCTCACATGTCTTGAACACATAGTCGTGTTCTACCTTAGCTTGACATAATAAGGGGATTTTTATAGATGGCAGTTAACCCCAAGTTAAAATTTAGGTGGTGCATAAGCTAGTTCGCGCTTATGCGCAGAACGACCATGCAGTCTGTCAATAATGGCTTTATCTTTTTCAGGGATTTTTTCCCCTTTTAAGTAGTTGTCAATCATGTCATAGGTTGTTCCCATTTCGTTTTCATCTGTTTGACCTTCCCAAAGACCAGCACTTGGTGGCTTTGTAATAACAGATTCAGGTACGCCTAAAACTTTTGCCATTTCTCGTACTTCGCCTTTCGTTAAATGAACTAAAGGTACTAAGTCCACTCCACCGTCACCAAACTTTGTAAAATAACCTGTATGCCATTCAGCAGCATTGTCCGTTCCAACTACTAAATAGCCGTAATTATTTGCAACAGCATATAATGTTGTCATACGTAGACGAGCACGGGTATTTGCATCGCCTAATCTCGCCGTTTCCTCGTTCCATTCCCCTTTAGCCTTTAATTGTTCTTCCATCGCATTAAATAGGACTGTATGTGTTTCTGTTAAATCAACTAAAACGTGATCAATTCCACAACTATTAATTACTTCTAATGCATATTCTTCATCTTTCGGGTTGCTTTTACAAGGCATAATAACGCCTAATGAATTATTTGGGAACGCTCTTTTAATTAAATGAGCCACGACTGCGGAATCGATTCCACCACTTACACCAACAATTAAACCGTTCAATCCAGCAACATTTACTCTTTCTTGTAACCACATAACTAACTTCGAAATTTTCTCTTCCATGTGATGTATTCCCTCCAACGTATATGACTAGATTAATGCTTTTCATTACCTATACCCATTTGAGTGAATTTCATACTATTTCATTACTATATGAAAAACGAATGATACCAAATAATTCTTATTTGAGAAATAAATAAAGTACAAACATAAAACATAATCGATATTACAGCTTTCGTTTTTCACTAAACGAACCGTAGTTATGAAATTAATTCAAATAATATGGAATGTATTTATTTTATCATGTACTTTCATTTCGTCAAAAAATTTCCTCCATAACCAATAATTACATTTTAATTTTTTATAATAGTAAATTACTAAAGAAAAAGAGACGATTAATTGAAATCGCCTCTTTCTTTTAATTATTCGTTATCATCTTCCCTGTCAGGACCGTTAAAGTCATTTGTTGAACGCATATCTTGTGGATAACCATAGCCATAACCTTGTGGGTTAAAAGGTGCTCCCATCGGATAGCCAGCTTGCATTGGCATTCCATAACCATGTGGAGATAATCCGAATGGAACTTGTGGCATTTGTTGTGGTATACCATATGGCATTGGAGTAGGTCCACATCCACAGTCACCTTGTCTAGCACCTGGCATTTGCTGCATTCCACCATTCATACCAAAGCCTTGTTGTGGCATTTGTCCAAATGGTACACCTGGTGCCATTGGCATTTGTGGCATTCCCATTCCCATATTTTGCTGTTGCTCCATTTGTTGTTGCATTTGTTGCAACATTGTCATATAATCTTGCTCTTCATCCAAACCTGCTACTTGTGTTTGATCAAAATCTACGTCCATGTCCATATCCATATCATTCATTCCCATATATGGAGGCATTTGTGGGAACTGTTGCATTTGTGGCATTTGTTGCACTTGTTGCATGTGAGGCATCATCATTGCTGCATCAAAATCATCATCTGACTCCATCATCTCAGGCATCATTTGTGGCATACCTGCTTGAGGCATCATACCTTGCATTCCGTATGGAGTTGGTTGACCATAGTAAGGTTGCATTGGTTGATAGCCCATTTGACCATGTAATCCAGAACCAGGCATAACTGGAGTACAAGGAACTGGGATACAATATGGATGTGGCATCGGCCATTGGGGCATACCCATTGGCATCTGCTGTGCTGGCATTTGCATGTGTTGTAATGGCATTTGCATAGTTGGCATTTGTTCCGGCATTTTCATGTGCTGTAATGGCATTTGCATAGTTGGCATTTGTTCCGGCATTTTCATGTGTTGAGTTGGAGCCTCTTGAACACCCTTCACAACTGGCTCTTTCATTGGTGTTTTTTCTGATGCAACCGCTTTTGGTGCTACTTGTTTTGGTGCTACTGCTTTTGGTGCTACTGCTTTTGGTGCTACTTGTTTGGGTTGAGCTTTTGGTGGCATTTTTGGAAATTGGACATTTGCCTTTTGTTGCGTAATCGGAATATTAAATGTTACATAATTATTTACATCCACTTCAGGGAAGTAAGGTTTTATTTGCGGTAACTTAGGAACAAAAGGAGCTTTTGCTTCTTCTTTCACTTCTTTTACACCCATGACTTCAGGTTTTTTCGGCATTTCTTTAAATGGATGTTCTTTCACTATAGGTGCTTCTTTTTGTACGCCCATTACTACCGGTGCTTCTTTTTGTACGCCCGCTACCTGAGCTTCTTTTGCAACACCTTTCACTTGGGTTTCTTGCTTAACTTGCACACTTGCTGTTGGAACTTTAATTTTCATACCGGGCATAATCATATCTGGATTGCTTAATTGTGAATTTGCACTTTTTAACGCTTCGAAATTCACATTATATTTCTGTGCAATCTTCCACAACGTATCCCCTTTTTGGACAATATGGATTTTCAAGGATATTCCCTCCTTAGCAAAGTCTTTACAGTCTATGTGTCAAATGGGCTTTTTGCCACTATTCTTCAACACAAATTATGCGAATAATTTGGACTTTATGATAAAAACTTGGCTATTCTGTTTGTTATTTGTATCTAAAATATCCCTGTATTTCCTAAACCGTTCCTTTCCGCTGCAGACACTTCCTTTCCGCGGGGAGCGCAAGGGAAGGTTATTTTCACTATCGTGAAAAAACCTACTCCTCGGCGTACCGCCTGTGGGGTCTCACGCTTCGCTCTTCTTCCCGCAGGAGTGAAGTGTCTTCCGCTCCAATCCACTCTAGTTTCTAAAATAAGCAGAAAAAATATTATTTTTAAAAAAACAAAAATAAAAAGGCAAAAGCTGTAGTTTGCTTCTGCCCTTCATCCATTATTATGCATGCTGTAGCATGACGTTTAAAGCCTTTGTTGCGTAGTCTGCTACTTCTTTTTCTACTTCTATTTGATTATGAACCTCGCCTGTTTCAATTGCTTCTAACGCCCACAATAAGTGCGGCAGGTCAATTCGGTTCATTGTTAAACACGGACACATATAAGGGTTAAGTGAGACGATTTCTTTATCAGGATGCTGCTGAATGATACGATTCACCAGATTCATCTCTGTTCCAATTGCCCATGAGCTTCCACTAGCCGCATTTTCAATCGTTTCGATAATATACTTAGTACTTCCCGCATCATCACTCAACGCAACAACTTCGCGTGTACATTCTGGGTGTACGATAATTTTCATTTCAGGCTTTGTTTTGCGAATATGTTCAATGTTGGATACCGTAAACTTTTCATGGACAGAGCAATGCCCTTTCCATAAAATCACTTTCACGTCCGTTGGGTCTCCTTCCCATTCTAGCTTGTTTTCAATTGGATCCCATACAGCCATTTGCTCTAAAGGAATACCTAGTTCGTACGCAGTGTTTCTTCCTAAATGTTGGTCAGGCAAGAATAACAATCTTTCTTTTTGAGAAAATGCCCATGCCACCATTTGTTTTGCGTTGGAAGAAGTTACCGTGGCCCCACCATGTTTTCCACAAAATGCTTTGATTGCAGCAGTTGAGTTAACATACGTTAATGGTAATATAGTGTCCCCAAATACTTGCTGTAACTCTACCCATGCGCGTTCTGTTTGATGAATATCAGCCATATCTGCCATAGAACAGCCTGCTCTCATATCAGGTAAGATAACAGTTTGTTCATCCGTTGATAAGATATCTGCTGTTTCTGCCATAAAGTGTACACCACAAAATACAATGTATTTTGCAGTAGTATTAGCAGCTGCTTGCGCTAATTGTAAAGAGTCTCCAGTTGCATCTGCAAACTGAATTACTTCATCTTTTTGATAGTGATGACCAGGAATGAACAGTGTATCTCCCATCTTCATCTTAATATCTTTCACTCTTTGTTCCATTTCTTCTGTTGACATATTTTTATATTTATCTGGAAGTGTCACATTTGTATTCTTAATGATGTCTAACATGCTCATCTGTATCTCTCCCTTATATTTTTTTCCCAACATTAAAGCTAATGTCTAGTGCACGAGCGGAATGAGTTAAGAAACCTAATGAAATGTAATGTACACCTGTGTCGCTGAAGTCGGCAATCGTAGACATATTAATCCCACCAGAAGCTTCTGTAATGATATGGGCTGGAACTAGTTTGACAAATTCTTTTATTTCTTCTGGCGTGCGATTGTCAAACATAATAACGTCAGCACCAGCTTCTACTGCTTCTAACACTTGTTCACGCGTTTCTGTTTCCACTTCGATTTTCACCATGTGTCCAACTGTTTCACGTACTTTTTCAACAGCTTTCGTAATCGATCCACAAAATTCAATGTGATTGTCTTTAATCATAACTCCATCATACAATCCATAACGGTGGTTCGAACCGCCACCACAAAGCACTGCATATTTCTCAAGCATACGTAAACCAGGAGTCGTTTTTCTCGTATCACATAATTTCGTAACGTCACTATTTAACTGTGTTACTGCCTTATTCGTGATGGTAGCAATACCACTCATACGTTGAATAAGATTTAAAATAACTCTTTCTCCTGTTAAAAGAGCACTCATTTGTCCGTGAACAGTCGCAATAACATCGCCTTTTTGCAATAGCTCCCCATCTTTTTTCATAAAATGAAATTCCACTTTCTCATCTAAAAGCTTATAACCTTGTTTCATTATTTCTTGCCCTACAAAGATTCCATCTTCTTTTGCAATAAATCTGCCAGAACCTATCATTTCCTCAGGAAATAGAGATAAGGATGTAACATCTCTCTCCCCGATATCCTCTATGAAAAAGCTTTCTAACATTTTTTTTAGTTTTATTTTATTCATCGTTCTCTTCCCCCTTTAAACGAATAAAGTTTCACCTGTTGTATGTGTAATTCTTCGATTGTCCCAACTTTCCATGGAGTCTGGGAAATCGTCTCTAAAATGTGCGCCACGACTTTCTTCTCGTTGTAGACAGGCGTCCACCATTAAATAGCATAGCTGTAACATTTGAACAATTTCAATATCTTCATATTTTAATAAATTATCTGGTGTATATTCTGTCCAGTATGCCTCGTACTTCTCTAACCAGCTTTTCATTTGTAGTAATTTCTCTTCTGAGCGAACGATACCTACATGTTTCATCATCATAGTTTGGATTTCACTTTTGGCAGGTAAGACAAGTGAATATACTTTATTACAAATTACTTCTTCGTTAATACTTAGAGGATTTAAGACTTCTTTTTCGTCTAATTCCACTATTTTTTCAGCAAGTTTTTTAGAAAATACGATACATTCTAATAAAGAGTTGCTAGCTAATCTGTTAGCACCATGAACACCGTTACACGCAGCTTCCCCTACTGCGTACAGATTTTTCACAGACGACTCTCCATACACATTCGTTTGGATACCTCCCATGAAAAAATGCGCGCCAGGTACTACCGGAATAAATCCTGATTCAATATTTATGTTATTTTTACAACATAACTCGGAAATAGCAGGAAAGCGCTGCTTAAAGTTTTGAATGGATTTGATATTTAAATAAATTCTGTGGCCTTTTTGTAGGCACTTGTAAATGGCTCTTGATACGATATCCCGGGGTGCCAAATCTTCTAAAGGATGAAGATTTTTCATGATTCTTTCCCCTTTTTCATTAACTAAAAATGCTCCTTCGCCTCTTACTGCTTCGGAAATCAATCCGACTGCCTTGCCATTGACTGATAGCATTGTCGGATGAAATTGCATAAATTCTAAATCAATTAATGATGCCCCTGCTTTGTAAGCCATTGCTAAAGCAGATCCTGTAACAGATTCGTCGTTTGAAGTGAAAGAGTAGATAGCGCCTACACCGCCTGTTGCTAATACAACACGCTTAGCTATATATTTTTGTATATTCCCTTGTATGTTTAATGTTTTGATACCGTAACAATTATTTTCGTGCACTAATAGCTCGTAAGCGGTTTCATCTTCTACCACTTTTACATTTGTGTTTTCTTGCAAAAATGTCATCAATTCTTTTCCCGTTTGATCGCCACCTGCATGCAAAATGCGATGATGAGAATGTGCACCTTCCATTCCGAGGGAAAGTGTACCTTTATTCGTTTTATCAAATTTCATTCCTTCTTGAATTAAGTTCGTTACATGTTGTGGGCCTTCCTTAACTAGAAGTTCAACCGCTTCTTTGTTGTTTAAAAAGCATCCTGCAACTAATGTGTCTTCGTAATGGAATTGCCAGTGATCACGTTTATCTATTACACAAGCTATTCCACCTTGAGCAAGAAATGAGTTATTTGAAGATTTTTTCAACTTTGTGAAAATCATCACATTCATATGCTCACTTAAATATTTTGCAGTCATTAATGCAGATAATCCACTGCCAACAATTAAACAATCTATTTTTCGGTTAGGCATAAAAAGCCCTCCTGTATACACTGGTGTCTTGACACCTATATTTACATATATTTTAATTAATGACAAGAGTTTTTTTTAGATAGCTAGTTTACTATTGTTTAAACTAAGTTTTATAATGCTAATGTTGAAATTCTCTAAAAACCGCTCACTCTCCGCGGACGAACCACCGAGCCTCCTCGTTCCTGCTATCTTCTCGGTTGGCTCGTTTTTCCGCAGGACAAGGAATGCTTCGACAGCGATACATCGCACGCAGTAAATGCGGATGCATTTTCAAGGAGTCTCGCAAATTTTAGAGATTTTCAACAGATTCAGGTTAAGACTTGATTAATTTATGAAAATTATTTTACCTAAAAAATATCATTTTCAACCCAACTAAAGAGAGGGGTTCATCAAGGATGATTTATTTAGATTTTGCGGCTACAACTCCTTTAAGTAGTGAAGCAATGCATGCGTATGAACATGTGTCAAAAGCTATTTATGGAAATACGAGCAGTTTGCACGATGAGGGTACAACTGCTAAACATATTTTAGAAAGTTGCAGAAACGAACTTGCAAAATTACTACATTGCGAGAAGGATGGCATTTATTTTACAAGCGGTGGTACAGAATCTAATTTTCTTGCCATTCAATCATTAGTTAGAGGTAATTCCAAAAAAGGAAAACATATTATTACAAGCAGCATAGAACACGCATCTATTTATCACCTTGTTAAACAGTTAGAGGTGGAAGGTTATGACGTTTCTTTTTTACCTGTAGATGAGTTTGGCTTAGTATCTCTTCAAGCTCTAAAAGAAACCGTAAGAGATGACACTTGCCTTGTTTCTATTCAGCACGGAAATTCAGAAATTGGCACAACCCAAACTTTGCAGGATATAGGTAAGTTCCTTCATGACAAAGGGATTATTTTCCATAGTGATTGTATTCAGACCTTTGGAAAAATCGAGGTCGACGTTAAGCAGTTACATGTAGATGCCCTGTCGATTTCTGCTCATAAGATTTATGGACCTAAAGGAGTTGGAGCTATATACATTAAGCCTTCGGTACGTTGGGAGCCAGTTATTCCAGGAGGAACACACGAACGTGGCATGCGCCATGGAACTGTGAATGTCGCTGGCGTGGCAGCTTTTGTAACAGCTGCTCAATTGACGTGTCAAGAAATGCTTAGTAATGCTAAACGGACAAATGAGCTTCGAAAATTATTAATCCAATTAATAGAGGAAGAGTTGGATTTCATTCATGTGGAAGGCCATCCTAAAAATGTTTTACAAAATATTGTTGGTTTACGACTTCATGGAGTGGAAGGTCAACATGTTATGTTAGAATGTAATCGGAAAGGCATTGCTATTTCAACAGGAAGCGCATGTCAAGTTGGCTCTACATCCCCTTCGCGTGTCATGATAGCGACTGGTAAGAGCGTAGAGGAAGCACATGAACTTTTTCGCGTATCCTTTGGAAAGCAAACGACCGAAGAAGATATTGTATTTTTAACTCAAGTGTTAAAGCAAATTATGGCAGACTGGCAAATTAAAGGAGTGAAAATGCCATTATGACACCATCAGATAAAAAAGTATTAGGTGAAGAGAGACGAAAATTAATTTTAGATTGGCTACAAACAGAAAAATTGCCACTAAAAGGAGGCGAACTTGCCCAAAGAACAAATGTCAGCAGGCAAGTAATCGTTCAAGATATTTCGCTTCTTAAAGCTAAAAACGAGCCTATTTTAGCTACTAGTCAAGGCTATGTATATATTAAAAGTCCAGTGAAGGAGAAAAAAGTAGAGCGGATTATCGTGTCCTTTCATCCACCCGAAAGAACGAAAGAAGAACTATACTTACTAGTAGATCACGGTGTAAAAGTGAAAGACGTACGGATCGAGCATCCTGTATATGGAGACTTAACAGCTTCCGTTATGGTGGAAACGAGAAGGGAAGTAGATGAATTCATTAAACGAATCGAAAGTACGAATGCATCTTATTTGTCTCAACTCACAGATGGGACACATCTGCATTTGATTGAAGCGGATAGTGAAGAGAAATTGAATGTAGTGTGTGATGCTTTGAAGAAAGCTGGAATGTTAGTAGAATAAGAAAAAAACGCAGAGGAATATGTTTCCTTGCGTTTTTTTCTTCCTTTTTATGCGCCGGTTCCTAAAATTTCTACTTTATTAACGTAATCTAGTGCTTTTAATTTATTTAATAATGTATGTATATCGTCGTTTATTGCTGAAATGTCTAGAGATAACGTGACGTTAGCTTTTCCTTGTAACGGAATGGTTTGATGGATTGTTAATACGTTGCATCCAGATGTAGCTACAATGGCTAACAATTCTGATAGTGCTCCTTTTTGATCGTCTAAATGGAAAAACAAGGAGATTATTTTTTCTTTTACAATTTTTTGAAATGGAAACACGGTGTCGCGATATTTATAAAATGCGCTACGGCTTAAGTCGACCTTTTTAACGGCTTCGGCGACGGAGGGTACTTTACCTCTGGCTAGTAGTTCTTTGGCTTCTAGTGCCTTTGCCATTGCTTCTGGTAGTACATCTTCTCTAATTAAGTAAAATTTCTCGTTAAGCACAGCCTCTCTCCTTAAATGAAATACAAGACACCCTAAGATATAGGGTACTAACTGTTGATGATAGCACGAGGCACTCGCTTTCCGCGGGCGGTAAAAAGGATGGTTATTATCACTATAGTGAAAAAACCTACTCCTCGGCGCACGGCGCCTGTGGGGTCTCCCGTGTTTCGTTTTTCCTGTAGGAGTCTCGCGCCTCGTGCTATCATCAACTTGTTTTGCTTAATAGTATATTTAGGTTTTTTAATCATTTTTTATTAATAATATACAGAAAAGAGAGGATTAAGCATCCCCTCTTTAGTGAATATATTAATCGATGAATTCGAATTCGAAGTCCATTAGGCGTACGATGTCGCCGTCTTTTGCTCCGCGTTGGCGTAGGGCTTCGTCTACTCCCATACCACGTAATTGGCGAGCGAAACGACGAATAGATTCTTCTCGTTGGAAGTTTGTCATAACGAATAACTTCTCTAACTGCTCACCAGACACTACCCATGTGCCATCTGGCTCACGCGTAATTTTGAAGCCAAGCTCTTGTTTTTCATGCTTATAAAGAACATTTAATTCTTCCGTTTGTTCTTCGTGTAAAGGATATTCTGGTGCATCCTCTAATTCATCTGCTACTGCAAATAGAAGATCACGTAAACCTGTGCGGGAAATCGCAGAGATTGGGAAAATCTTCACTTCATCCCCTATTTGCTCTTTAAACGTCTCTAAATTTTCTTCTGCACCAGGCATGTCCATTTTATTGGCTACAATAATTTGTGGACGCTCTGTTAATCGAAGGTTGTACTCACTTAATTCCTGGTTGATTACATTGTAATCCTCAAATGGATCGCGCCCTTCTGTTCCTGCCATATCAATAACATGTAAAATAACACGTGTACGCTCAATATGACGTAGGAATTGATGGCCAAGGCCAACACCCTCGTGTGCACCTTCAATTAAACCAGGTAGGTCTGCCATTACAAAACTTCGGTTATCATCCGTTTCTACTACTCCTAGATTTGGAACAATCGTTGTGAAGTGATATTCCGCAATTTTAGGTTTTGCAGCTGAAACAACTGATAATAAAGTTGATTTACCAACACTCGGGAATCCTACAAGACCTACATCTGCTAGCACTTTTAACTCAAGGATAATGTCACGTTCTTGTCCTGGTTCCCCGTTTTCCGAAAGCTCAGGAGCAGGATTTGAAGGAGTAGCAAATCGGCTATTTCCTCTACCACCACGACCACCCTTTGCAACAACAAACTGTTGACCATGTACGGTTAAATCCGCCAAAATCTCTTCTGTTTTTAAATCTTTAATGATTGTTCCAGGTGGAACTTTAACAACCATGCTCTCTGCATTACGACCGTGCTGGTTTTTACTCATCCCATGTTCCCCACGGTTTGCTTTAAAGTGACGCTTGTAACGGAAGTCCATTAACGTTCTTAGTCCTTCTTCTACCTCAAGAATAACGTTAGCACCTTTTCCTCCGTCACCACCAGCTGGACCACCATTGGGTATATATTTTTCACGACGGAAAGCAACCATACCGTTACCGCCGTCTCCACCTTTTACATATATCTTGACCTGATCGACAAACATTTTTTATTCACTCCGTCCTACTAAAAAGAATTGGAATTTTATTTTGTGATTATTTCACACTCTACTGTGTATTCCAAGTCAGTCCCAATTTGATTTACATTCGTAAAAATACAGTTTTCACTATCAAACCACATTTTCACATTATCGTTCTCTAATATTATTCCACTTAAATCGAAAAAGAAACGAACGAATCCATCTTCACATTCGATACTAAAGAATAATTTATTTTCTGCTCGCTTGTCCACACTACTTTCAATTGTTTGAAACAATGTTTGAATGGCTGTGTAGAGCTTGTTGTCATAATTCGATAAATTTTGTGGGTTGTTAAGCATTTCATACTCTATGGAAAATAATTTTGGCTCCCAACTAAATGTTAGAATATATTCGACAAATTGTGGAGCTTGTAAGTTAGATAAACAAGCTTCGTGATGGGCTTCCATTACAATCTCACTTATAAGGTCTTCAATCCGTTCATATCGTTGTAGCGCAAGGTTTGCTTTTATTAACTGGATTTTATTTAACCAATCATGCCTCGAATGACGCAATACTTCAATCGTATCTCTATTTTTCATTTCATTAGTCTCCTACCACTTTTTCCGAAACAGTTTTCTGTTCAAATTATAACAAAGATAAGAAAAGAATGGAAAAGATAATTGAATTGTAAAATATTAATTTGTTGATTGGAGTGGAAGGCGCGAGACTCCTGCCTAAATGCAGGTAAAGTGATACACGCTTGTGCGAAAGCTACGAGAAGGCTCACGAGACTGCCCGCTTAAAACGAGTGCCTTCTACTCCAATCAACAAAAAAATAAAACTCTAACCAATCGGCTAGAGTTTTATTCCATCACCTTAAGCTTCTTGAGCTACAGGATATACGCTAACTTTTTTGCGGTCACGTCCGAAACGTTCGAATTTAACAACTCCGTCCACTTTCGCGAATAAAGTGTCGTCTCCACCACGTCCTACGTTTTCACCTGGATAGATTTTAGTACCGCGTTGACGGTATAAAATTGATCCACCAGAAACGAATTGACCGTCTGCACGCTTAGCGCCTAGACGTTTAGAAATAGAGTCACGTCCGTTTTTAGTACTACCTACTCCCTTTTTGGAAGCAAAGAACTGAAGATCTAATCTTAACATTGAGATCCACCTCCTAGTTAGAAATGGTTATATATTTTTTATAATCACGTTCAATTGTCTCTAGAGACACGACCATGCCTTCTAAAAGCAATTGAATTTTTTCTTTTGTTGATTCTTCTAAATTAGATGGAATCGAACAGCGAAGAAAACCGTCTGCTCCTTGCTCAATATGAGGAGTAACGCCACATAGCGCTATAATAGAATTGACTGTTCCGAATGAAACAGCGGAAACTCCAGCACATACAATGTCGGACCCTTTTTTGGCAAAGTTAGCATGTCCACTGATTGTAAACGATTCGATTTTATTAAAGTCGTTTCGTTTAATCTTTACTTTTATCATCTGTTATACCAAATTAAGCGTTGATTTTTTCAACAGTTACTTTAGTGTAAGGTTGACGATGACCTTGCTTTTTACGGTAGTTCTTTTTAGCTTTGTATTTGAATACAGTTAGCTTTTTCGCACGACCTTGTTTTTCAACTTTAGCTGTTACAGAAGCACCTTCTACAACAGGGCTACCAACTTTAACAGTTTCGCCACCTACGAAAAGAACTTTGTCAAACGTTACAGTGTCACCTTCAGTTGCATCAAGTTTCTCGATGTAGATCATTTGACCTTCTTCAACTTTGATTTGTTTACCACCAGTTTCGATAATTGCGTACATTCTCTGCACCTCCTCATTAGACTAAGACTCGCCAGCATCAGGTGTATGAATCTAGTTCATCCTTATATGTACCTGGACTGTGCGGTTGTAGCACGGGTGCGCTACAAACTAACAAAGTATATCTTAGCATAGCGAGAATCGCAATGTCAATATACTTTTAGCGTTTTCAATCGTTCTTTCGCATCTAAAACAGACCCTAAAAATCTTAATTCAAAAAAAGGAGCCCCTTCTTTTACTATATAAAATACTTCAACTTGTACGTTACTTAAAGTTTGAAGATATCTTTTAACGTTACTAGTTGTTTCAACTATCACCGCCTCTATGTCAGTAGAAACGCTTGAAAGCTCCCTTTCTAATTGATAAGCAACTGTTTCTGCAGAAAGAACTCTCCCAGCACCATGGCACGCTTCACACGATTGCTTGAGTAAGTTAGTTAATGGCTCTCTTCTTTTTTTTCTTGTTATTTGCAGTAAGTCAAGTTCGGTAAATCCAACTGGTACGACGATTGCTTTATCTTTTTTCGTTTCTTCTTTAAAAGTAGAAAGGACTACGTTTCTATCTTTGTCGCTTTTCATTTCAATGAAATCAATGATAATAATGCCGCCAATATCTCTTACTCTCAGTTGTCTTGCTATTTCAGTTGCCGCTTCTTTGTTAATGAGCGTTGCCGTTTCTTGAAAGTTAGTTTTCCCTGTGTACTTTCCACTATTAACATCAATAACCGTCATTGCTTCGGTATGTTCAATAATTATATAGCCCCCGCTTGGTAGCCATACAATTTTCTTCCTTACTTTCTCTATTTCCTGTTCAATCCCATAATGAGAAAATATATTTTCTTTTCCATTGTAAAAATGTACAGGAGCATTGTGATTTTTCAAAAACTGAAACGTCGTTGAATCATCTATGTAGATTTTATGGATTTCTTCTATTCCAATATCCTTTATTGTTTTACCGATAAAGTCGTTGTCTTCAAAGAGTAAGGAAGGAGCCTTCCTATTTTGTGATTTCTTTTGCAAATCAATATATTGCTGTTGCAAATCCGTAAGCTCTTTTTCGATTAAGCTTACAGCTTTCCCTTCTGCGTTTGTGCGGATGATGATGCCTTCTTCTTTTGTACACCAACTATTTGCAAGTTCACGCCACTTTTCTCGTTCTTCTTTCTTCATTTTTTTCGACACAGATTTAAACCTTCCGTGTGGTTGGTAGATGACATGTTCACTAGTGAACTCTATTATGCCAGTAAGTTTTGGTCCTTTATTTCCATCGCCTTCTTTTAATACTTGAACGATGATTGCTTCTCCTTGGTGCACCCATTTAGAGATGCTTGTTTTTTCTTTTTCCGCTTTTGGTGTAAAAGAGGCTTGGTAGGACGACAAATGGTCACGATGAATGAAGCCTGGTTGCCCTTCACCGATATCGACGAAAGCAGCTTGCATGCCAGGTAATACATTCAAGACGCGACCTAAATATATGTTTCCTTCGATTTGTTTGTAAGTTGGACGGCTGAAAAATAGTTCGGTTAGTTTGCCGTCTTCTTTTAACACAATCCTTTTTTCGGTTCCTTTTATATTCATCCAAAGTTCTTTCAAACTAATTTGCCTCGCTTATATTAAAATAAATTTACGTACTAAACGTTGCAGTTCGCTGTAGGTGCTCGCTTTCCGCGGGCGGTCGCGGGAGCCTCCTCGGCGCGTTTTGCGCCTGCGGGGTCTCCCTTGACACGCATTCCCGCAGGAGTCTCACACCTACAACGAACTGCAACTTAATAAGTATTAATAATACAGTTTATTGTACTAACTTGCTTTATAAACAACTCAGTAGCATTAACTTATTAGTATGAATAAAGAATATCTCCTATATCGATTGTCGTCAATCTTTCGGTGAAGTAGGCGTGTAAAATTTCGTTTTCGTCAAGAGGTGATTGTTTTTTGTCGCCTTTCATGACAATGACATTGTGTTTGCATCCACGTTGAAACTTTTGTAGGACGTGTTGGATTTTTTCTTTCTCATCCACCACTATCGGTTCAATCTTCGAAAAACTAATAGATTTACCGTAATATCGTTCCACAAGGAATCGAACAAACACATAATGCCGGTGCTTCCACTCATGGTATAGCGAATAAAAAAGGAAACTAGCGATAATCCAAATATTTAAGTGATAAGGGTCTATAAATAAATAAACAATAAAAAAGCATGCTAAAAAAATGCTAGAAAAACGCAATACATTCTCAAAAGCATCTATGAATGGCTGTTTTTTACTTAAGATTAGAAACAACAATTTTCCACCATCGAGTGGCCATATTGGTAAAAGATTAACAATAAAGATCATTATATTCATTATCATGAAAAGTTCGAATGTACTAGTTGAAAGAAATTGAAGAGTGTGAAGAACATAGGCACCTATACCGAGAAGAAGGTGCTGGAAAGGTCCCGCAAGGGTAACAATTAATTCTTCCTTCACTGGTCGATTTCCATGTTCTTCCGTTTCACATACTCCGCCAAACGGCAATATTAATATTTGTTTAATTCTCCAAGAAAAAAACGTCGCCGCGACTGAATGGCCTAATTCATGCACGAAGACGATAATAAATAAAAGAAGTAACTCCCAGAAGTTTGCTGTCACAATCGAAATTCCAATAATGACCCAAAAGATTGGATGAATATGAATTTTCTGTGCCAATGCAAGCCATTTATTATTCAAATGATATCACCTGGATTGGATCAATGAATTGATCCTCTTTTTTAATTGCAAAGTAAAAAACTCCGTTTGTACCATCACTACTTTCACTCGTTCTTCCTAGTTCTGTTCCAGTTTCAACAAATTGAAATAACTTAACATCAATCGTTGCAAGATGACCGTACCACGTTTGTGTTTTGTCTGGGTGTTGAACAATGATCGTGTTTCCCGTGTCAGGTTTTTTCCCTACAAAATTTACCCATCCTTCATTCATTGCTTCTACTTTTGAGTGAAGAATAGTCTCTACAAGAATGCCTTGTCCATTGCTTTCGAAGTTTTCCATCACACGACTAGTTGCTGGTACAGCATATTGAGTGTTCGTTTGTTCTGGATTGGTACGTGTCGGTTGTAATTGTGCTGGTAAAATGGCAGACAAACTGCCAAATCGATCTTCATACCATTTGGAAACAGCGGCAAACTGAAAGCTTTGTTCCATCGATTGAACAACAAATTGTCGAGGCTTTTCAAAGGTTGGTGACCCATCTTTAAACATGATACCTACTACTAGTACTAAAATGGCCGAAGCTAGTATTTTAAATATAAACGCTTCTTTATTGAACAAAGGATGTCCATTTCCATCCATTGGCCCATCTTCAAAAGATGTATACGTATTGGAATATTTTTCTTCATCCTTTAACATGTACGACGACACTTGACTTTGCCTCGTTCGATTTTTTAATTTATTTTGTCTTCGCTTAGCAGCTCGTTTTTTCATCGCTTCAATCTGTTCGTTCATACACACATCCCCCAAACTGTATTTCTAGTACTAGCATTATATGACTTGTCCAGTAGGAAATATGTCAATACACAATTAAAAACCAAAAATAAAAAGAGTAGAAAAATCTACTCTTTTATCGATACTTCACAGAAATATTATGTTTTGCACCTTTACCAATTGGATCTATTAAAAACACTTTTTTCCCTTCTATTCTCTTCACACCAGTAATAGATAAAGAGGCGTTTCCACCAACTTCTACAGTATTAGTAAATTGAACATCTGAGATATTTATAACATTCAATTCAGAAAATCTACTAACTACGTTAACTGGACCTTGGAATACTACGGAGCTAATGCTGTCACTACTTCTTACGTTCAAAATAGAGTTGCCACCGATATTAATTGTTTCATTAATGATTACTTTTCCACCGCTAACAACCAAATCACAAATAATATTGCCTTGAAAGTCATATGGGATATTTTTACCACTTATATTACCATTACCGACTCTTCTTCTACAGCTGTGTATAAAATTCCCCTTTTCATCATCATCATTAAAAACAGGAGCATCTGTACCAGGCTGGGATCCTGTGTCATCTGAATCAGAATCATCATCTGGATTTGGATCAGTTCCAGGTGTTCCTGGTGGATCGGGAGTCTCTTCATCTTCTGGTTCTGGTAAGGTAGCATTCACGTACAATAAGCGAATCACTTCTTTTTCTTTCAAGGTAGCCCCATTAGCTATTCCTTTACTAATATAAGTAATAACTACTTGATCGCCTTCCATTGTTACATCTTCATAACCCACTTTAAATTTAAGGTTACCGTTTTGAGGTGTTAATGAAATTTCTACTGCTTTGTCAATACTTGATAATTCCTCTTTCACTTCATCCGCATTCATGTTTGTTATTAAACTAGTGGAAGAAACTGTTACCTTTTTAACATCTTCTCTAAAGTAGAGTTTTCCCATGTCTGTTAAATTTTTCAACTGCACCGACTGTTCCGTTATTTGATTTTGCTTAGATGTATTCGTCACACTGTTAATCAAAGGTGGTGTCATTAAACCTACAACTGCGATAATTAAAATTACTGCTACAAGCGTGTATCCTTGTTGATTGTTTAAGTACTTCATTTATTCACACCTTTCTTATTCATAATCATTTAAATTAATATAATGAAACGTATCATACACAATTTTTCCTTTTGGATTTGTACCAACAGATTGATAAATCTTAATATGTGTACGGGACAAAAATAGATTTCTTTCCTCCGGAGTCGAACAGATGATAATGTCTAAGTAATATTCTTTATTATTTACTTCATAATAAAATAGATTTACATCGTCCTTGTATTCTAGGTCAACATCCCCACTAAAACTATTATTAATATTTAATGGGTTTTGACCACATACATATTCGTTTAAAAACAACAAATCAATAATGTCGTCACTTTGCTTCACATTAAACATTATTCTCTCTGCTATATTAATACCTGTAAGTTTATCTTCCTCTTTCACAGAGTAAAACAACGCTTGTGAGAAAAAACTTAAAAATGTTACAATAATGATGCTTAATATTACAATGGAAACTAATATTTCTATTAATGTAAAACCTTTATTATTTTCTAGTATTTTTTTTTTATTTTTTATAAACAATTCGACTCACCCTACTATTCTACAAGTCTAGCTATATTTTACTATATTTTACGGAAAATGGTGAAAAATTTGAAAAAAAAATTAATTTTTGTTCAAAACAATCATGGTTTAACATTAATTGAGCTACTAGCTACTATAGCCATCGCTTCTATCGTCCTAGTTCTTATTACTACTTTATTAATCGCTACACAAAAGCAAAATAATATGACACAAACACATAACGCCATTCGCCAGGAAGCAAATTTCATTATAACTAATTTAAGAAATTTGCACGATGTTGAACCATACACCATATGTTACCATACAGATAAAAAGATTTATTTAGACAATTCATTATCAAGCGCATTAGCACACTCTAAATATTTTTTCGAAGATGTAGTAATTAAACAAGAAGGTAACATAATAGAAGCTACAAATAAGTGTATAGAAAATATAGATATACATGTACCTATAGAAGTAAAATTCACTATAAAAGATGATTACAACAACGCATATACGATTGATACTGTAATAGATAGAGTTGCTCCATTTCCAGAAACGGATACATCTAACTAAACGGTAAAAAGCTACCTTCCTAGTAACGGAAGATAGCTTTTTTATTATCTTACTCCAAAAAACTTCTTTAGTTTATGCATAACACCTTTATTATCTTCATCTAAAGATTGTAAAGGTACAGACTCACCTAAAATACGGCGAGCGATGTTTCGGTATGCGATGGATGCTTTGCTTGTTGGATCTAGGGCGATTGGTTCGCCACTGTTAGATGCGCGAATAACGCTGTCATCATCAGCAACAATACCAATAATGTCAATCGCAAGGATTGATACAATTTCTTCGACATCTAGCATTTCACCGTTCTTTACCATATGGTTACGAATACGGTTAACGATAAGGCGTGGCGGTTCAATGTTTTCTTTTTCTAGTAAGCCAATAATTCGATCTGCATCGCGAACAGATGAAATCTCTGGAGTTGTTACAACGATCGCTTTATCTGCTCCAGCAACGGCATTTTGATAGCCTTGTTCAATTCCAGCAGGGCAGTCAATAATAATATAATCATAGTCTTGCTTTAATTCTGTAATAAGTTTTTTCATTTGCTCAGGATTTACCGCTGATTTATCACTTGTTTGTGCAGCAGGTAATAGTTTTAAACATTCAAAACGTTTGTCGTTAATTAACGCTTGATGCGTTTTACAACGACCTTCAATCACATCTACTAAATCATAGATGATACGGTTCTCTAAGCCCATGACAACATCTAAGTTGCGTAGGCCAATATCGGTATCTACTAAGCATACTCTTTTTCCTTGTAATGCTAGAGCTGTTCCTACATTAGCGGAAGTTGTAGTTTTACCAACTCCACCTTTACCAGAAGTAATTACGATAGCCTCTCCCACTTGTTACATTCTCCTTTCAAGCCTAGTTAACATTGGTCTTAGATGCGAAAGCATTTGTAAGCGGTCAATGATAATCGCTTCGTTATCATCAATATAAGCGCATTCCATTTCATTGCTTCCTTCTAGTTGTTCTGTTAAATCAGGAGCTCGATTAATAACATCATGAATGGATAGTATGTTCGGTTTCATTACACTCGCTGCAATGATGGCATCTTTTTTTCCAGCTTGCCCTGCAAATGCATTTCCACGTAAAGAGCCTAAAACAAAAATATTTCCACCAGCTTTTATCGTACCACCTGGATTCACATCACCAATCAAGAGTAAATCGCCTTCTACTTGTAATTCCTGTCCAGAACGAATCATTCTTGCAACAGAGACAATTTCTTCTTCTTGCTTCCACTTTTGTGCTTGTTCTTTCGTGATTACATTACTTTCGATAGACTCCACCATTAAGTTCTTTTTACTTCTTATCACATTACGAAGTTGTTCTTCTTGTTTATTTGTACAGTAGCGATTCCCTACCTTTAGACGAACCCCAAGTAAAGGGGAATCATCTTGCTCTCGGTTACTATCTGTAGAAAGTTTTGCTTCTAACTCACTTACTAATTCTTCAAAAGAACAACTATCATCAAGATGTAACGTTAGTCCTTCTTTTGTTCCTTTTATCGTTACATATTGTTGTTTTTGCCTACTCATGACGTTCACCTCAACGAGTATAACTTTCGACATAGGCTATTAAAATTCCTTGTTTTGCATCATAATTATGTACAATCTATAAACCTATTAACTGTTACAAGGAAATAATTGCTAGTCTAATTTATACTCACCTAAAAAATTAGGTGAGTACATATTTACTATTATATACTATTTTACTCTTCATTCATTTCTAATACGAGATTATTTAGAAATTTTTTCAGTGGATAGATTAAAATGATTGCTGCTGTTGCATTAAATAATAGGGTCGGAAGCAATCGAGTATAAAGAAATTGATCATGCATCATTCTCGTAGATCCTATAATGGAATGGATGTTATAAGCTGTATATTCAACGAATACAACACTAATAACAGCAGCAAAAACAGCCACTAAGGCATGATTATGAATAATGCGCATTAGTAAAAACGCACCATAAGCTACTAACGTAAAGGAAAAAATATAAATCCCCATAATTCCTGTATAGACAATATCTATTAAAAAACCAAACACAAGACTGTAGACGATACCGAAATATAAGCCACCATAAATGGTAATAAAGATAAGGGCAATTAGGACGAAGCGTGGAGCAATAATCCAATCTTCATGCAATGAGTGTAGCGGGAAAAAGTCGATCGCCAAACTTTCAAATACGAAAAGGAAAATGATGATGACTGGTAAGAAGTATCTTCTCACTCTGAGCCCTCCTCTTCGTTTTCGCCTTCTTCTTCGTCTGCTTCCGTTTCTACTTCTTCGTCAAACGCGTCAAATTCTGATGCCATTTTTCGCTTCGTAATCATAACATGATTTATATCATAAAAATTAGCAGCTGGCTTTACATAAACGGTTTGTGTTAAACCAAACTCGTCTGAAACGACTTCTAATACTTCTCCGATTAGAAGACCTTGTGGAAAAATACCACCTAAACCAGATGTTAATACTTTGGATCCAGATTCAATTTCTGCATTATGTGGAATTCTTTTTAACATTAAAGCTTCTCGTTCTTCATCATATCCTTCGATAAGTCCGAAGAAATTTTCATCCCCTTGTATATATGCAGAAATTCTATTTTTCGGGTCTAATGAACTTAATAGTTGGACGGTAGAAGTAAATGGAGTTGTGTGTTTCACTTTTCCAATTAATCCAGTTGAAGTAATAACAGCCATGTCTTTTTCTATTCCATGCTGTTTTCCTTTATTAATGATAATCTGTTCTCGCCATTGATCAGGATTTCGTCCAATTACAGTCGCTGGCATCGGGTTATAGTCACGCAATGTTTCTATTTCCCCTAACACTTCACGTATTTCATCGTTCTCTTGTTCTAATCGTTGAACTTTTGTTTCAAGAATCGCATATTCTTCCAATCTAGCACGAAGTAGTTTATTTTCTTCATACGTATTTTTCAAATGGCTTACATTCTCAAAGAAACCCGCGACATAGTGTGCGGGTCTATACAAAATGGATTGAACAAAGCCTGAAGTATCTTTTACGAACTGTTCTGGCCAAGATAACTCTTGACGCTCTTTTAATGAAAAACCAATCAATGCCACTAACACAATCAAACTAACTAACAAGACAATTAATTTTTTGTTAAGGAAGAATTGTGGCATTTTTTACACCTTCTTTTATTAAATCAAATTTACCTTTGGTTGTTCGCACCGTAATTTCGGATTCTAATAACGGTAATCTTTTGATTTTTTCTTGAATTCATCAATATAATCTAACGCTTTACCTGTTCCGATTGCTACACAATCTAACGGATTTTCTGCAATAATAACTGGCATTTTCGTTTCTTCACTAATCACTTTGTCTAAGTTACGTAATAGTGCTCCACCACCAGTTAGCACAATTCCTCTATCCATAATATCTGCAGCAAGTTCAGGTGGCGTTCTTTCTAGCGTAGCTTTTACCGAATCCACAATAGATGTAACGGTATCTTTTAATGCAGATTCTACTTCTTTAGCAGTAATTTCTACTGTTTTTGGTAATCCAGTTAAAAGGTCGCGCCCACGAATCTCCATTGGCTCGATATCATCCGAATCACCTGCGGAACCAATTTCAATCTTTAACGTTTCAGCCGTTCTTTCACCGATCATTAAGTTATAATTTTTTCTAATAAATGAAATGATCGCGTCGTCCATTTCATCGCCGGCAACTCGAATCGATTGACTCGTTACAATGCCACCTAAAGAGATAATGGCAACTTCGGTTGTACCGCCACCGATGTCCACTACCATGCTTCCTGTTGGTTCCATTACCGGTAGGTTCGCACCAATTGCAGCTGCAAATGGCTCTTCAATTGGGTAGGCATCTCGTGCACCAGCTTGACGTGTTGCATCGATTACTGCACGTTTTTCTACAGCTGTAATGCCAGATGGTACACATACCATTACGTATGGCTTACGAGCAAACATACCACGCGTTTTGAAAGCTTGTTTAATATAATATTTCATCATCGCAGCTGTTGTTTCGTAGTCAGCGATTACTCCATCTTTCATTGGGCGAAGTGCTACGACGTTACCTGGTGTACGGCCGATCATATTTTTTGCGTCGTTTCCTACTGCAACAATTTGTTTTGTGTCTGTTTGCATTGCTACTACAGACGGTTCACGTACTACAATTCCTTTTCCTTTAATGAATACGAGTGTGTTTGCTGTACCTAAGTCAATTCCTAAATCTCTTGAACCAAACATTTAATGTATCTCCCTTTCTGAAACCGTTACTTTTATTAGAATAATTTTATTCGGTGATTAATAAGGACGAGATTGCCCTATAGTTGTGTTTAGCCATTATACAAAAGCGTATCGTATAGTTAAAATCAACATAATAACTTGAAAAATTGAAGGCTATCGAAAAGTAGCCTCCAAAACTCATGAGATATATTATAGCGTAGGAATGAGAAAAATCATAGTATTACACGTAGCCTTTTTCTTTTAGGCTGACGAATTTTTGATCACCTATTATTAGATGGTCCAAAAGCTCTATGCCAATTAACTTACCACAATCGTTCAGGCGTTTCGTTACTTCAATGTCTTCTCTACTAGGTGAAGGATCGCCAGACGGGTGGTTATGGAGACATATGAATGATGCTGCCGACCTACGAAATGCTTCTTTGAAAACTTCGCGCGGGTGTACGATGCTAGCATTTAAACTTCCAATAAAGACGGTTTGTTGATGGATGACTTGGTTTTTTGTATTTAAATATAAGCAAACAAAATGCTCCTGGGATAAAAAGCGCATATCTTCCATTACATAGTTTGCTGCATCTTCTGGCGAACGAATAACATAACGGTCTTCATATTGTAGACGATGAATACGTCTTCCTAGTTCTATTGCAGCAATTATTTGTAAAGCTTTTGCGGCTCCGATACCTTTTATACTCGTAATTTCATCAACGGAAGCATCTTTTAATAAACGTAGTCCTTCAAAGTTCGTTAGTAGACGATTAGCCATTTGTAATACGGATTCTTGTTTTGTTCCGGTTCTTAAAAGTATTGCTAAAAGCTCATGATTTGATAAACTACTCGGACCATCTTTGAGCAATCGTTCTCTTGGTCTTTCTTCAACTGGATAATCTTTTATCAATAATGTTTCAGTTTTCAATAAACATCCTCCCTTAATTGTTTACTAATAAAGGGAATCTCGCCTTTTTATTGAAAAGTTGACAATTCACGCATTGTTTTAGCTATTGGGAGGCCAACGACAGAAAAATAATCGCCATCGATTTTTTGGACAAATAAAGCTCCTAATTGTTGTATGCCATACGAACCAGCTTTATCCATCGGTTCTTTACTTGCGATATAGTCTTTTAATTCCTTTTCTGTTAACTCATAAAACGTAACAGTCGTCTTTTCATAGAATATTTTTTCTTTTTCGGAGGAAATTATCGCTACTCCTGTAATAACATGATGAGTTTGCCCGCTTAGCTTTTTTAGCATACGAAATGCATCTTCTTCGTCATTAGGTTTACCTAAAATTTCATTATTAAAGACAACAATTGTATCTGCTCCAATTACGATACTGTCTTGATTTTGTGTAAACACGTCTGATGCTTTTTGGCTAGCTAAGCTCATTGCAATATTTTCTGGGGATTCTTTCGGGTCGAATGTTTCTTCTACTTTACTTGCGATAATTTCAAATGAGAGGTTTATTTGTTCCAGAAGTTCTTTTCGTCGTGGCGAACCTGAGGCTAAAATAAGGCGTTTCATTGCATATAATCACCTTTCCAATTTTGGTTTTCAGAAATTGAGATACAAAGTAATATTACCAAAAAAATGAAGGCATGTACAATATAAGCAACAGTGAATTTATATACTAATAATAAAAAATTTAATATTTATATTACTAACTAGCTGTTGATTGTAGGGCAAGTCGTAGACTCCTTCGGGAAAAGCGGGGAGCGGAGCGATGAGGAGGCTCCGGCCCGCCCGCGGAAAGCGGAGACTTGCGCGGAAAGTAATTACTTTTTTCAAATTCAAAAAGCCGCCTCTGATAAAAATCAAAGACGGCTTTTTTTTAGTATAACTGTTTTATGATGGACAGTAGATTTTGTTGGGCATTTACTATATCGTTGCGGGCATTTGAAGTTGTGTAGCTGTTCATATCTTGCGCTGTTGCAACAAAGTATTGCTGTAATACTTTTATCGGTTCCGAAAGTTCTTCTGCATTTAATGTAGCTAGGGTAGCACTTTGTTCTACAATAGAAGAAATTTCGTTTGGATTGACCGTTTCTCCTACAAGTATTTTGCCTGTGACGCCAATCATTTTTTCTAATAATGGTGGTGCACTTTGAATAAACTCTTTATCTTTGTCAGTTACAGACTCATACTTTTTTTCTTTAGTTGAAATTTCTTTTGCATAAGGTTCTAGTCCTTTTTCTTCCGCTATAGTTGCTAAAGTTTTCATCGTATCTACATCACTTGCGACACCGACAAAAACGAACACATTATCATCTTTTACAGAAACTCCCGGAAAACCATTCGTTTTATATTCATTAATACTTGCATCAGCACCATCATTAGAAGAAAAAACGCCACCTTGTAGTACAGCAAAAGTAAATGATGGAAAACTTAAATCTCCACTTGTAACATCACCTGGAGTATCCGTTCCGGTAGGATTATCGATTGGTTTCGTCACTGGGACGGCTGGTTCGATAGGAGAATCAGACATGTTCATAATACTTAAAATGATTCCTCCAAATCCTAGTCCAACACCAATTGCCAAAATAGCGGAGAAGATAAACTGTTTGATTAAGCCAGGCTTCGCTTTTTTTCTCCATAAGGAAGTTGTACCGGTAGGTTTAGGATACGACTTTCTTTGATATTCTCGTAAATCCTCTATATAAGCGTTCTTTTTTTCTGCAGTCTTTGCTTTTTTGTCATTCGTTTCCTTCGGTAGTACCCAATCAAAATTTTCATCGCTATCTTCTTTTTCCACTGCAGAGGCAACTTCATCAAAGATAATTACTGGCAGGTCTTGGACATCTTCATTTTCGTTTTCTTGATATAGTGAATCAGATGGCTGAATTAGAATATCTTTATCCTTATTCTCTACTTCTTTTTGCACATACGATTTTATTTTTCCATTTATTTTTATCCGAACTTGATCGTGCATACTTCAACTCACCTCCAGTGTAAAACATCAGCTTGTCAGCACCAATTTTTTTCCATTCTATCATATCGACAAAAAAAAAGAACAAGACTTTTGTCGTCTTGTCCTAAATGTTTTCCGACAAAAATCTTGTGAAGTTTACAAAATATTAATTGCCGGAAAATGGATTTGTTTTATTACTTGGGTTTGGAATGGATAATGGTGGTAACTCGTCCATCAAATCCGTAAGATGTGGGTGATAATAAGTTGATGCGGTAATGGTAAAGGATAACGATTCCGCATTACCTGAAAATGATACTGTTTCAATTTGTGTAATTCTTGTAGATCCTTCTAGCAATTCTAAAAACCTTTTCAAACTACTATAGTTGTTTACTTCTACTAAGAGGTTAACAGTTAACTTTTCAATACCATTAGGCATCGCTATTGCTGTATTAGTTGTTTCTGACATTTCCGTATTCTCTTCTTCATCCATATCTTCTCTATATTCCATATATTCTTCTAAAGTTGTTTCTGTTGGTATCGAGCTAGAAAATAGTAAGTTCGTTACGTTTGCTTGTGAATTTTTAGCCACCTCTTCTACTTGCAGAACAAATTGTTCTACATATGGAGCGACCGGTAACTTTCTTTGAAGGTCGGTTGAGCTACCGTCTGTTGGTGTTTCACTGTTTCTATCACTTTCTAGTATTTCTATTAACTGGTTTTCCATCGTTATATTTTGCTTTATTCGGTTCAATTCAAGTTGATTGGCTGAATAGACCGTGTAGTAAAAATAAACAATTGATAATATAGATACAAGGACTGAGGCAATGAAGATTGCGTAATGCTTACTCTTTAAGTTCACTACCATTATCTATCACCTCGCTCTTGCTCGCCTTTTAAATATGCCTTATTTAAGTTGATTGTATATTGTCCAGTAGTTCCTTCATCACTACTAGATATACTAGACAACGTAGCTTCTTGAACGAATGGTGATAAAGTTAAATGATGTAAGTAGTATGCCGCATCTCTTTGGTTATCGAATTTCACTGTAACACTAATAGCCCCATCCAGGGTGTATAAAAAATTATCTATATATCCTGATGCTGGTAATAATCCTACTATATGATTCAGTATCGGCACCACATCTTGAGATTGACTTTCTGCCCAATCAATAGATTGCTGTAGTTGAATGACCGAAGACGTTGCTTGTGGTCCCTTCGCCGCTTCTTCCATTACAATTCGAAGCTGAACAGCTTGATCGAGCGTTACTTGGGATTTGTTTAATTCTTTCTGAACAAAATAATTCATCGCAAGTAAAGCAACGACAGTAAATAAGATAAAGAATATACTAATACCTAATACAGCTGGCATCGTAATATCACGTGCTTGTTTTTTTGGTAATAAATTAATATCTACTAACATTATTACACCTCTTTTAACGCTAGTCCAAGCCCGTAATAATACCGTGCATCAACTACTTCTTGGTCTTGTGTTTTCACTTCATTTTCTACAGTTGAAATGGTTGCATTGATTCTCTCGGTTAATTTACTTTCAACAAGTGGCAGATTAGGATGATCACCAAATAATACTAACTTATTCACTTCTTGATCGCCTTGGTTTAATGAATAGCGGAAGAAATTCATTACTCGTTGTATTTCTGTAATAAAATCTTCTAAAAACACATTGAATTGGACGATATCTCCCGTCCATTCTATTGAACTATTCGTACGGGTTACTTCCCACACTTTTGTTTCTTGCGTTAAGTTTACTGTTCTTACAAACAGCGGGACGTTATCTTTAAAGATGCTTAGTGTAATACTACTTAAGTCAAACTGTATAAATAAAAGATTGTCTCCTTCATTTACATTTCCGAAATGGTGGTAAAAACGGTATAAACATAATGGAGAAATATCTGCTGCTATTGGCACCATTTTATTTTCTTCTAGTAAGCTAGCGTATTCCATTACCATATCTTCTGGAGATGCAAAAAGGATTACTTCTGTTTTTTCTTCGTCTCTACTTAAGATGTGAACATCAAAAACGGGGTCATCGAATGGTAAGTGGATGCTCGCACCTAATTCTAAATAAAGGTGACCTACGATTTCGTCGTCAAGGACAGTGGACGGTATCGACACTTTTCTTGTAATGACATATGCATCTGGTACGGTAAAGCGTATTTGTTTGTTTTTTAGTCCCCATTTTTTTACGAGTTCATTAATGATTTGTTTTAGTTTTGTAGCATCGACGATTTTTCCGTCTTTTATTATGTTTAGTGGTAGGAAGCGTTCTTCTAATCGTTTGACGGTTAATGGGGCGGTGCTTTTAAGTTCGATTAGACGGATGACGTGGTCTTTTATTATTAAATTGATGATGTTTTTATTGGATTGAAAAAGGGAAATTTCCATTATTGTAAGCCCCTTGCTTTTTATTTTTGGACTGTTATAAACCGCTGTTGATTTCCGCGATAGCCTTCGCTTTCCGCGGGCGGGCCGGGAGCCACCTCGGCGCACGGCGCCTGTGGGGTCTTCCATGTCCCTGTGTTCCCGCAGGAGTCTCGCACCTGCAGTGAACATCAATGGATAGTAATAGCACAATACAAGTAATACTAAAACATTGTTGAAATTTATTAATATACAAATCAAAGTAATAAGACCACTCAGTAAAGAGATATTAGCAAATTTCAATAATGTTTTTATGTTGTATTTCATATGGAAAGGTAGTAATCGGTTAAGTGGATTACTACCTTTTTAGGTTAATAGTGTGATGTACCAGTTTAGTAGGTTTTCGCCGAAGAATAGGGTGATTACGGCGCTGATGGCGATGAATGGGCCGAATGGGAATGGTTTGCCTTTTTGTACTTTTCCTAGTTTCATTCCTATTAAGGCAATAATTGTGCCGATTAAGGATGATAAGAAAAAGATAAGTAAAAGCTGTTGCCATCCGACAACAAAACCGATTACCGCTAGTAGTTTTACATCTCCGCCACCCATTCCACCTTTTGAAACGACGGCAATGAGAAATGGAAGTAGGAAACCAACGGCTAAGCCTATCAACTGTTCATGCAACGGTAAAATGTTTAAGAAGAGACTTTGAATAACAAACAGCGAGAAGAAAAATAATAATATTTTGTTTGGAATAATCATATAGTGAATGTCTGTAATCGTAATGATGATTAACATGGAAAGGTATGTCCAAACAAAAATTAATTCGTAACTCCACCCCATAAATATCGGAGCAAGTACGAATAGTATGGCAGTTAGTAATTCAAAGAACGGATAAATGGGAGAAACATTAGTACTACAGTACCTACATTTCCCTTTTGAAAATAGATAGGAAAGAACGGGAATTAAGTCAATTCCCGTCAGTGTTGTTTTACAGCTTGTACAATGTGACCTTGGTGTTACAATGCTCATGCCCTTCGGAATGCGTAGTCCGACTACGTTGTAGAAAGAGCCCAGGAGCAAAGCATACATAAAAAGAATTAAGACTTCCATCTATATTTATGGAGTTGTTGAAGTAATACTGTCTCTATTGATTATTAAATTCCCACCATTATCACCTGCAGCTGCCGAAATAGTACGTTTAGCTCCTACTAGAGTTACGCTTGTTACTTTCCCTTCAGCTAAAGTAACTGAACCACTAGTATATGTTCCTCCATCTGGATCTTCGATTTGCTCTAGATAGTTTCCTGAAATAAGTGTTCCAATTTGGATAGTACCATTAACATATGCTGTATTATCTAAAGCTGCTAATCTTGCAGAATTAATAACCATTTGTGCATTTGCAACATGAGCATCTTTTCTTGAATTATCAATGATATTCCCAATACTCGGAATAGCAATAGCTGCAATAATCCCAAGAATAACTACAACTGCTAGTAATTCGATAAGTGTTAAACCTTTTTCGTTGCGTAAAATGTTACGACATTTTTTTAGCATTTTATTTCCTCCATTTTTTTCTAATATTTGATAAAAATCTACAACCGTTTACAAGATTAATTCTATTATACTACAAATAAAAGCACAATACATATTTTGCTAGAAACCTATGGTTGAATATGGTTAAAAATGTCGAACATTGGCACCATAATCGCCGTGACAATAGTCCCGACTATAACAGCTAGCACAACAATCATGAGTGGCTCTATGAGACTTTTTAGCCGGTCGGTTGCAGCGTCTACTTCCTTCTCATAAAACTCCGCAATTTTCTCTAGCATCGTATCTAACGAACCGGTACTTTCTCCAATGGAAATCATCTGTGTTACGAGTGGCGGAAACGCCCAATGATCCTTCATTGGCTCTGCTAAAGATTCCCCTTTTTCAAGCGATTTTTTCGCTTGTGCTAGTACCCTAGAAATCACTTCGTTTTCTACTATTTTTTCTACCATTCCGAGAGCAGGTAGTATAGGAACAGAACTAGCAAATAAAGAGCTTAATGTTCGTGTAAGACGTGCAATGGCAGCTTTTTTTAGCAACGGGCCAAATATTGGCATACGAAGTAAAAAATAATCTAAGTAATACTTTGTTTCTGCTTTAGACCTAACAACGGAAATTCCAACAACTGCTCCAATAAACAAGATAATAATGAACCACCAAAAGCTCTGCATCCATTCACTTGCTCCAAGTACTAGCTTTGTGATAATTGGCAGGTCTGCTCCAAAATCAGAGAACATGCTAACAAATGTCGGTACAACTCCAACTAATAAAAAGATAATTACCCCAACGGCTACTAAACTTAATACTGCTGGATACATTAAGGCTGATACGATTTTTTGTTTTGTTTCATGTTGTTTCTCAAACTGTGTTGCGAGCCTGTCCAACGTGTCATCTAACGTACCACTTGCTTCACCAGCCCGAATCATGTTAACAAACATCGGAGTAAAAACTTTTGGGTGTTTACTTGTTGATTCAGACAACGCATTTCCTTGGCGAAGGTCTTCTTCTACTTCAAAAAGCACGCGTTGTAAATGCTTACTCTCTGTCTGATTAGCTAAAATTTTCGTCGATTCGACAACGGTTACACCAGCTCGAATCAATGTTGAAAATTGTCGTAAATAAACGACAAAATCTTGTAGTTTAACCGGATTACCGATCGTTATATCTTTTGTTAAAAAAGATTCTGCCACTTCTTCCATTGAAATTACTTTTACACCATTTTCTTTTAATTGAACGATGGCTTCACGTCTAGATTTACTTGTAATCGTTCCTTCGTTTTTGCCTTTATTGTCTCTACCTGTATATTTAAACCTTGGCATTACGTCATCGACTCCTGCATAAAGCTTTCTACGCTATATTTTGATACGTGCCCTAAGTCTACTAGTTCTTTAATACTCATCTCTAACGTATGCATTCCTTGGGCACGACTCGTCTGCATGACATTTTTAATTTGATGAATTTTTTCATTCCGTATTAAATTACCAACTGCTGCATTGTTCACTAATATTTCTGTCGCTACTTTTCTACCCATTCTGTCCATCGTAGGGAAAAGTCTTTGCGAAATGACCGATACTAGGACATTCGCCAACTGAATACGTATTTGTGGTTGTTGCTGCGGCGGAAATACGTCAATAATTCGATCAATGGTTGATGGAGCATTTGTTGTATGAAGTGTTCCTAATACTAAATGCCCTGTCTCCGCTGCCGTAATAGCCGTTTGAATCGTCTCTAAATCACGCATTTCTCCAACTAAAATAACATCTGGATCTTGCCTGAGCGATGCTCTTAAGCCGTTAGCAAATGACTTTGTATCAAAACCTACTTCTCTCTGGTCGATCATACATAAATTATGTTTATGCAAATACTCTATCGGATCTTCTAACGTGATAATATGCTTTTTCATCGTTCGATTCATAAAATCTATCATCGAAGATAGTGTCGTAGATTTGCCACTTCCAGTTGGGCCAGTAACAAGAATAAGACCTTGTGGTTTTTCGATTAGACTTTTAAGAACAGGCGGCAAATGTAAAGATTCAAGTGTCGGTACACTTGTAGGAATAATACGTATGGCCATCGCAACCGAAGACCTTTGTTTATAGGCATTTACACGAAATCGCGATAATCCAGGTAAACTATAAGAAAAATCAAGCTCACCCTTGTCTTGAAACGTTCCCCATAAAAAGTCTGGTATCATTTCTTTCGCAATCGATTCGGTATGTTCTGGTAACAGAATACTGTCGCCATATCGGACTAATTCGCCATTCACACGAAACGTTGGTGGAACACCGACAGATAAATGGATATCAGACGCATTTCTGTCATATGCAGTATGAAGCCACTCTTGTATTTTATTTATCATAACGACACCTACTCATATAAAGCTACTCGAAGTACTTCTTCTGTTGTTGTTAAACCTTGCTTCACTTTTTCTAATCCATCATCAATTAAAAACACTGTATCATTTTTGTATGCTAATTCTCTTAATTTAGACACACCTTCATTGTTTACAATCGCTTTTCTCATTTCATCATTAACGACTAATAATTCGTGTATCGCAATACGACCTTTATAGCCCGTCATATTACAAGTTCCGCATCCTTTTCCTTTCGCAACCTTTTCCACTGTCAGATGACGCTTTTGGAAAATCTCCACTTCTCTTTTCGTCGGTTCTTCCCATTTCAAACAGTCACGGCAAATTTTTCGTACTAAACGTTGTGCCAATACCCCATTAACAGAGGAACCCACTAAAAACGGCTCTACCTTCATATCAATTAAACGAGTTACTGTACTAATAGAATCGTTCGTATGAAGGGTACTTAATACTAAGTGACCTGTTAGTGACGCACGAATCGCAATTTCGGCTGTTTCTCTATCACGAATTTCCCCTACCATAATAATGTTCGGGTCTTGACGTAATATCGCACGAAGTCCTTTCGCAAACGTCATCCCAACATTAGCGTTAACTTGAATTTGATTAATACCTTCTAATTGATACTCAACAGGGTCTTCTACTGTAATAATGTTTACTTCTTCACTATTTAGATGATTTAATCCTGCATAAAGTGTTGAAGATTTACCAGAACCAGTTGGACCTGTTATTAAAACAATTCCAGTCGGCTGATGAATTAAATTTAGGAATCGTGCGTAGTTTTTTTCGTGAAAACCGAGTTGACTTATGTCGTTTAACGAACTACTCATGTCTAAAATACGCATAACGATTTTCTCACCAAAAACAGTCGGTAACGTTGAAACACGAACATCAATTGGATGATAATCAATATTCGTTTTAATACGGCCATCTTGAGGGATACGATGCTCAGTAATGTCCATATTTCCTAAAATCTTAATACGAGCCGACAGAACGTTTTGTGTATGCTTTGGAAGTGTACGCTCTGTACGTAAAACACCATCAATACGGTAACGGACTAACACTTTCGTTTCTTGTGGATCGATATGAATATCACTTGCTTTTAATTGAATAGCATTTTGCAAAATTTGATTCACGACTTTAACGATAGGTGAATCATCTTCTGTTATACGCTCGTCTTCTACTTTTACTTTTTCTGTTGGAGTGAATCCACTTAACAGGTCATCTAACGAATCAGTTGAATCGTAGAATTTGTTGATAGAGCGTATTATGTCATCTTTTGTGGCAATGACAGGCTCTATTTCGAATCCTGTAGAAAGCCTTAAATCATCAATGGAAAAAAAGTCCATTGGGTCCGCCATTGCGACATAGAGTTTTTCATTTTCCTTTTTAAGTGGAATAAGAAGATTACGTTTTGCAAACTCTTTCGTTATGACATGAACTAATTTTTCATCAAATGGATAACGGAACAAACTAACATGAGGTATCCCTAATTGAAACTCTAGTACTTCTATTAATTGTTGCTCCGTGATAAGCCCTCTTTGTAAAAGTGCATCTCCTATTTTTTGTCCCTTTGACTTTTCAGTTAGTGTTGTTTGCAATTGTTCTTCGGTAATAATTCCTGCTTCGACTAATAAGTCTCCTAATCGCTTTCTAGTTACTGCCATGGCGATCATCCTTTTCTACATTTTTCCTTCTGTTGATAAATCAACAAAAAACAACATTTATATCAATTTCTGCATATTTTGTAGAACAAAGTAAGTTAATGATATTGTATAATAATTGTAGGTAATTGGAAATAGGAGATTACTAGATAAAAAGTTTCTATCACTTATACTAGGAAGGTAATGAAATGAAAATAAAAAACTTCAAATATGCACTGAAAAATGAGTCCGGCTTTTCATTACTAGAAATTCTAGTCTCACTTGTCATTTTATCGTTCGTCTTAATAACATTTTTTAGTTTCTCCAATCAAGCACTATTTTTCTCCACGAAAAATGAAGACAAACTTGTTGCTTATAATTTAGCTAGAAAAACGTTAAACATTGTAACGGAAAACTACACTGGTTCTTCACAAAACCTCGTCATTTCATGTTCCAATTTTGATACAAATTACCATCCGAAGTTAAAAGAGGCACTAGAACCTTCTTCCTGTTTTTATAAGGTGAACCATAAAACGTACTATCCAGAAATAATTTTGACGAAACAAACACTTAGTTTCACTACTCCTACCTTGTATGTAGTCCATGTGAAAATATTTGATTCTGCTGATGTTACAAAGCGAACATTACTATCGGAAACATTTGGGTATGTAAGAGGAGGAAACTAAAGGTATGAAAATAAACAACGAAAAAGGGATAACACTTGTAGAACTTTTAGCAGCTCTCATGATAGCGTTTATCATTTCTGGATTAGTCGCGGCGATTTTTTTCCAAACATTCCGTAATGCAGATAAAAGCGATTCGCACATTAATTTACGTCAAGAAGCAAACATTATCATCCAAATGTTTTCTACCGCACATGAAAAAGAAGATTACACCTTTCAATATACAAAGAAGGCCAACGGTGATTGGGAATTAAAAATCGGGGAAATTACGATGAATAGTCGTTATTATGATATTGAATTAACTTTTAACAATCTATCAGCTGAAAATGAAGCACGAAGCGTATCCATTAACACGAAAAATAATGATCCGTCCTCTTCTAAATCTTTTTCCGTTGTGGTGGGTAACCCTATAGATATAAAACAATTAAAATTAATAAATAAAGATGATCCTTCACTAACATTTGAATTGACTACGATTATAAGTCGTCTTTAGGAGAGGTGAAAAATGAAAAAACATTTAAATAATCAAGGCTACACGATGGTAATGGTCCTCCTATCGATTGTACTAATTTCGTTATTGGCGATGATGCTTATACCAAAATCAGTTAATACTGCTCTTCAAGTAAATAGAAGTGAAGAGATGACACAAACGAAAGATTTAGCGGAAATGGGCGTAACTCATGCACACGCACTTATTCAAAGCCAGGTAAATGCAACTATAAAGGAAGTTAAAAATCTAAATAGACCATTGAGTGAACATGACAATTTATTCTGTAATAGAATACAAACTAATTTAAGAGCATTAAGCTTTTTTAGGCCTTTGAATCCTACTTCAGAAACTATTACTATACAAAATGTTAATTATAAATATAAATTGGATTCAAACGGTCCATTCACACTTAAATCGGGGAACAACACTACATGTGATGGATTTAATAATATTACCATCCCTATTAAGAGTACTGGTATAGTTGGTGGGAAAGAAAAAGTTGTTACTGCCGCTTTCACTATCTCGAATGGTAATTCTGCTGGTATTTCGCAAGAGCAAAGAGATAGTAATGGTCAAGTAGTACCTGTTGATCCATCTACTCTACCATTGATTACTCGTAATTCTTTGTCCATATCAGGGAGTTCTGGCTCTACATTTTTTGAATCCTCTCCAAGATTCCTTAATACAGTTGATATAAGAGGTAGTGCAACATTATCTATTGCTGGGAATGCATGGTTTGAAGGTATTATAGACTTTAGAGGTGGTAGCGGAAAACTACTCATTTCAGGTGATGCTTATTTTAGTAGAGGTATTGATCAAGGTGGTAGTGGAAACTATATTTGTGTTAGAGGAAATGCTTTCGAGAAAAAAGATGGAGTTTTTAAACCTATTGCTCAAAATATTATTGATTCAAAGTGCCCAGCTCAAATTTATGAAAGTGTGAAATTTGCCTACGATATAAATGAATGGGGAATATTCGATATTGATGTTAACTATTAAACTAAAAAAACACTAGTAGCCAAGTGAATTCGGTTACTAGTGTTTTTCTTCTATTTTCCTAACCAACTATAAACTATCCATTAAACACTATAGCGTCACGAAGATTTCCGATACTCCGCTACTTTATTCCTTCCAGCTTGTTTCGCTCCTACATACATTGCACGGTCGGCGTGGCGGATTAGGCTTAATCCATCTTCTGCGTCATCTGGAGCTGTTGCAAAGCCGATGCTCGCTGTGACTTTAACAAGTTGAGCTGTGTTCGTTTCTTTTATATGTTGTTTCAATGTAAATGCACGATTTGCAAGATTAAGTCTTATTTTCTCTGCTAGTTCGTAACAATGTTTACGTTCCATATTTGGCAAGAGAATGACAAACTCTTCTCCGCCGTAACGAGCAACGATTCCGTTTGTACCAACAATCGTCGACAATCTGTTTGCGACTTGGATTAATATTTCATTTCCGCTTTGATGACCATACGTATCGTTTACCCTCTTAAAATGATCTAGGTCAAGTAAAATAAGTGAAAGACTAGTATTTTCCTTTGTAACTAGCTTTCCAAACTCATTTTCCAACACATTTTCAAAGAAGCGATAGTTATATAGTTTCGTTAATGCACAACGTTCACTGTTTTTCTTCGTCTCTTCGTAATGGCGTGCTTTTTCAACTGCGACGCCGAAGTGAGAAGCTAGAATATCTAATATCATTAGCTGTGATTTATCATACGCACGTTTCTTTTTCTTTGCTAATATAATTAACCCTACTACTTGTTGGTTACGTATGACAGGCACACACATTAAACTGTTTAGCGTATATTGTTTATCTACTTCAGGTTTTTTCCACTTCTTATTTGTTTCATAACAAACACCTTTTTTAGAAATGAGTACATCATAACAGATCCCACCGTAGTACATAAACTTAGTTTCTGCATCAATGTTATGCTTATTTATTTCACGTAACAACCGAAACTCTTTTTCATCCAAAACATTTATAATCGCCGCATAGTCAGCAGGAAAAATAGCCGTTACTTTTTCTAGAAAAATATCTAAAACACCTTGCACATTTAATTTTTCTGTCATCTCATGTCCCACATCTGCGGCACGTTGTAAATAGCTATTTACCTTTTCACTATTATGATATAGCCTTAAAATTAGCGCTAAAATGACAAACGGTAGTCCTACATAAAATAATGCAGCAACATCCACCTGCTGGTACAACATATAAAGAATGATCCCAACTGGTAAAACTACTATACTTGTAACACCGTCCCACTTTGTATCAATAGAGTAAAACTTCTTTTTCATTCTATGTATGTAGTTTGTTATAAAGTAGAGTCCTAACTGATTCATCATAAAATATGTGAATTGATGAGCTAGAATAGGAACAATAACCGATGGTAAGAGTAAATTTGTGCTTCCGTGCACTCCTCCAAGAAAATAGAAAATAAACCCAGAGGCTAATGAAGCTAATGAAAACATTAAGAGGTTAATAGGTATTCTGTACGACTCTGCTTTACTTATTCTTACATATATTAATAAGGCAACAACACCTAAAATAGTTAGTGTCATTTCAACAAACAAACCAAACGATAAAAAGACTGCCAATGAAACACCTTGCATTAAAAAGATTGGAACATCAGCAACAATAATGGGGATGAGAGCAAGGATGATCATTAAAATAGTAAAACCTACTACGTGCCATACCGGTATTTCTGCTATAGATACTGGTGATACTATGTAACCTGTCCAAACAATAATTGGGAAAAAGATAACAAAAGCAGCCCAAATTAAACTGTTTCTTTGCCAACTAAGTTCAAGTCCTGACACTCACTTACCTCCCCTCTATTTCGCTTTTTCCGAAAACAATATAATTAAGCTAAGTTTAACAAATTTTCTAACTTTTGTCATTAAAAAAATAATTTAAAAATAGGAGAATTTTCCCCTATTTTTCTACTTTCGATAAATCTAGTAAATACTTCCGAACTATTGATATAAAGTGTAAGGAACCGGTAATTACTAATAGATTGTTATGTTGTTTACAATTTAATATTTCTTGCTTCACTACGGTTTCACAGTTTTCTTCATAGGATGCTTTCGTTATACCAGCAATGTTGTATTGCTCCTTCGCACTAATGTTTCTTGGAGAAGGCACGGTTGTAAAGATAATTTTGCCACCTAGCTTTGTGAGTTCGTTTACCATTTCTCGAATAGGTTTATCTTTAAATGCAGAGAAAACAATTGTGATATCTTTATTAGAAAACTTATGTTGTATCGTTTTTACTAGCATCTCGACTGCTTCAAGATTATGAGCTCCATCTAGTATTATGGTTGGAGAGGTGGACATAATTTCAAATCTACCCGCGTGTGATACATTCTTTAGTCCCTTTTTCATGTGTTGCTCGTTACTGACTACCATTTGCTTGTCTTTTAATAATAAATAAGTCATCACTGCAAGAGCAGCATTTTGTATTTGATGTTCACCGGTCAATGGAATATAAATATTTTCTATCGTTTGGTCTTTATAAATGAAATTAAACGTTTCTCCTAATGTATCTTGATTAATAGACTCTACTTTAAACTCTTCCTTTAAAAAGTAGGAATCACATCCGAAATCGACACATTTATTTTTTAACAAATGACGTAACTCTTCTTGACTTACACTTGAAACAAGGGGAACTCCACGCTTAATGATTCCCGCTTTTTTGTTGGCTATTTCTACTAAACTGTTTCCTAAAAAATCAGCATGATCCATTCCTACATTTGTAATGATCGATACAATTGGCTCAACGACATTTGTTGAATCGTCTTCCCCACCCATCCCGACTTCAATTAGCGCAATATCTACTTTTTTCACCGATGAAAAATAGTAAAGAGCTATGGCGGTTAACAATTCAAATTCTGTTATTTTCGTTTTTACAGTGGTTTCGAAATGCTTTATAATACGATGAATTTCTTCGTCACTTATGTATGTACCGTTAACTGTTATTTGGTCGTTTATTGCTTCGTAATACGGGGAGTGAAAGACACCAACAGTGAGGCCAGACTCCATTAGCATGCCTTCTAAATATTTGACGGTAGAGCCTTTGCCGTTTGTTCCACCTACATGGATGCACTTAAGTTGTTCCTGCGGATTTGCAACCGATTGTAAAAATTCATTCATTCTAGATAAACCTAATTCTATTTTGTTACCGGATTGTAAAAGTAACTTTTCAGCTATTTTCGTAATATCTTTATACATAGTGATTTCCTTCCATATGTGTTGTAAAAAGTAGTAAAATATTTTAGTATAGCAGACAGATGATATTGTCTGTACGTGGGGGTGACGTGAAATGATACATTTATTTTCTAATCGTTTTTCTACAAAGAAGAGCGCTTTGACTTATTTTTCAAAAACAAAAAGTAAATTACAAAGAGAAAAATTCTTTCCTTTTAAAAAAGACCAATATAAAAAAGGCACATTGCCTATCTTGCTTATTGTACAATCAGATTCACCTGATTTTATTGCTGCTGGAATGACGTTAAAAGAAATAACAAATTGCCATTTGCTTATCCTAAAAAAACATACGAATAAAACGGAAAGTAAAGTTAATCAATACATATCGAAACAGATGATACGTGGTGTCATTGGGTTAGAGTTTTCAGAAGTAAATCAATATGCCTATATGCAAAATGATCATTTTCATCCATTAGTAAACAGTATAGCAAATGCATGTGGATTAACAAACTTTGAAAGTTACATATGTGATACGGAAGATTATTGTTTAAAAGACGCACTTCCTTCTATTAAATTCTCTATCAATAGTAAGAATAATTTCCCTTCTGATTTATTCACTATCATTCTATCTTTAATGAATATACTGCCAACTCAAGTTGAAAATTGCAAAAATGATTGGCATACAATTGAACCTGTAATAGATAAAAAAGTTGGTAGCATCGTTCCGTGGAATCGGGTGGAACTTTCAAAAGATACAATGGAAGAATTAAAGCTAATGGAACATGATTACCTCGTTTTATTCAATCCTTCCAATGGTTTTTTTCAGAAATGTGTGGTTTATGAAAGAAAAAGAGCTGATTTAGAAAGAGGACAGATTGTTCTAGCGAAATCTGTAAAGAAACAGTTTTTAAATGAGGAATATACCGGAAAACTTTCCATTCAACAAGCAGCTAGATTTGAGTTTACTAGTATTCAAACACAAAGAGCATCACTCGTTCAAGAAAATTGTGTCATTGTGTCTGAAAATACGTTTAAACAGTTACAACGTCTTCAGTCACCTTTTCTAGAATTAGTGAATCCGTATACAGGAACTTCATTCGACTTTAATATTCATAACGTGCAGGTGGACGAAGATATAACGGACAATGAAATAAAGCTAAACTACATTCAACGTCAATTTCTTGAATATGAGCAATTACCTGAGCTTTTACCTACTTATAAAAGCCTTATCCATAAAAAGAAAACAAATAGTCAAGAATGCATTTTAGCTGATGTAGAGCAAGAATTATTGGAGAACTCCTATAAGAACGGAAAATCGCTCGATAAATTAGAATTTACTCAGTCTTTAAAAATGAAAGGTTTATTAAATAAAGTTGGTTATCGCACAACATATATTTATCCTGTGAATCATTATTACAAAGTAGAAGAAAAGAAAGATTGGAAAGAAAAAGTACGAGATACAATTTTAAATGTTTTTATTCGAGATAAAGCGATTGACTTAAAAGTGATCCGACCGTATACGTCTGATGAAACAAGCTCTATTATTCGATTAACGAAAAGTACAATGACGTTACTCGGTATTGAAGAAGCTGATTCCGTTCTTTTACAATACCGTAATAAAACAGCTAGAGTTCAAGTGTTAGAAATGAGCGATTTAGAATTAGTAAAAGAAACGAATGTAATGAATACTAGTAGTACAATGAATATATGTGTGGCGGTCCCCTCTTCCATTCGAGAACAATTAGGAATTACAAATATCGGGAAAGTTTGTACGGTTCGCCGAGATATGATGTTCCTTTTACAGAAAAACTGGAATATCCAGTTCGTTCCTATTATGGCCGTTCTTTTCACCGTATTAACCCTTGATATTTTCACTACATGGATGCAAATACTATTAATTACTGTGTTTATTCCTTTCTCCATGTATGTAACACTATCGAGAGTTCGATACAGTATTTCGACAAAAAAGGGGAGTTCCTCATGATATATTCTACCGAGCAAATAGTAAAGATGGATGCCGTCTTTAAAGAAGAAAGATATAAGAGCAATCAAGGAGACTTTCATATTATAATTGGAAAGATTCCCGTCCTTGTTTCCGCACCACATAGTGTCACTCAAACGCGCGAGGGACAGCCGAAAACAGGAGAGTTTCGAACTGGCGTAATAGCTCAACTACTCCAAGAATCAACAAACTGTTTTACCATATTTAAAACGAGAAATAAACAGGACGATGCAAATTACGATCCTGTTAGCACGTATAGAGAAATTGCTAAAAAACTAATATGCGACGAAAACATCCAATACGTGCTAGATTTGCACATTATGGCACCTCATCGACCATACGACATTGACCTTGGAACTGGTCGTGGCAAGAACATTCAAGGAAGAACCGACCTAATAAGGCGGATCGAGGATGTGTTCCATAAGAACGGTGTGAAAGAAGTCCGAGTGGATAATATTTTTACTGCCGGATTTCCATATACCGTTTCGGCAGATATTGCTAAAAGCTGTAACGTGTTTTGCTTGCAAATCGAAATGAATTGGCAATTATTAGAGGGAATGCACTCTTTCTCTACAATCGTGCAATCGCTTGAAGAAGTTATACTTTTTCTCACTAAAGGAGTAACAAAATGACTAACTATACATGCTGGATTATATATAATGGTAACTTACAAGAAGCTAAGTTTGTTGATTTAGCCGAGTGGATAGATAAAGCTGCAAAAAAGCACCAGGTAACGAGTAAATTAGTTAAGAATAATGACCTCTTCCCTACTATTGAAAATGGCAAGGCTGTTCTGAAAGGAAGATGGAGTCATGACCTTCCCGACTTTGTTATTTTTCTAGACAAAGATATACCATTAGCTATGCATTTAGAAATGATGGGGATTCCTGTTTTTAATAGTTCCTCCTGTATTTCTATATGTGATAATAAATCTCTTACCTTTCAAACTTTAGCAAACCACGGTATTCCAATGCCTAAAACGTTGTTAGCTCCTCTCGTTTTTATCGAGCATGGAGATATGGAACCGTTTGAAGTAGCTATAGATGAGCTGAAGTTCCCACTTGTTGTGAAGGAAGCTTTTGGCTCGTTTGGCATGCAAGTTTTCTTAGTTCAGTCTCGAGAAGAATTACATACGAAAATAAAAGAAATTGGAAACAAACCATTTTTGCTACAACAATTCATCCAGTCTAGCTACGGGAAAGATATTCGCCTCAATGTTGTTGGCGATGAAGTCGTAGCGTCTATGAAGCGAATTTCTGAGAACGACTTTAGAGCAAACGTAAGTAATGGCGGTAGAATGGAAACGTATGAACCAACACAAGAAGAAAAAGAACTGGCTATAGAGTGCGCAAATATTGTTGGAGCGGATTTCGCTGGTGTTGACCTTTTATTTGGGGAAGATGGCTCTCCAATTGTTTGCGAAATTAATTCAAACGCCCACATCCGTAACATTTACAATTGTACTGGTGTGAACGTAGCTGAATTTATTATTCCTCATGTGTTAAAGAAAGTGACGGGATGACAGGATGCAATTAACAGGATGGATTATTTATGAGGATGAACATGCGAGTAAAAATAAATCATTTATCCAATGGTTTTTAGAGGAAGCACCAAAATTAAACATCAACTTACACTTTTACGTACAATCTGACATTAGTTTCGGTGTGAAGAACAACCATTTATTTATTGAAGTCCAGAAAAATAAAGCTCCACTTCCCGACTTTGTTATTATGCGAGACATCAATCCGCTGTTTAGCAAGCAAATAGAATCTCTCGGTCTTCCTTGTTTTAATTCTAGTTTTGTATCTTCTATTTGCAACGACAAAGCGTTCACACACCAATTATTAGCATCACATAACATTCCGATGTTAGATACATATTTTGCAAATAGAAAAACACTTCTCATCACAAAAAAAGCTCCACTCCCCTTTCCTTTCGTCTTAAAAACTCGGACGGGGCGAAGTGGCAAGGAAGTTTTTTTGATTCAAAATGAACGTGAGTTGGCTCATACTTTAGAGTTACTTGAGAATAATGATTTAATTCTACAACCATTAGCAGGTTCACCTGGGAAAGATGTAAGAGTATTTATTGTTGGAAAAACTATTGTCGGAGCTGTTTTACGTTATAACGACAACGACTTTAAAGCTAATTACACACTCGGTGGACAAGCGAAAGAGTATTTATTGAGTGATGAAGAAATACGTATAGTAGAAAACATAATATCACTATTTCCATTTGGGATGGCTGGCATTGATTTTCTTTTTGATATAGAGGGGAAGTTTCTTTTTAACGAAATAGAAGATGTAGTTGGTTGTAGGACTTTATGTGAAGTTACAGACATTAACGTTGTGAAGCTATATTTAGAGTTTATATGTGAGCAAGTTACAAAAGGAGTGAACTAGATGAATCCGTTTCAAACGATGGATGAAGCTGTTTCTTTTGTGTATCGCTCCTTATTAAAAGCAAAACCTTATCAAACATTTGAAGATGACGCCGTAACGAGAGCACCATATTTAACGGAAGAATTGTTAACAAGGTTGGATCTTATACCAGAGAAAAACAAAATTCTTTTAGTTACAGGCAGCAAAGGCAAAGGCTCTACTTCTCGTATGATAGCTTCTATTTTGCAAAATCATGGCTTAAAAGTTGGATTGTTTACGTCCCCTCATTTAGTACATTACAATGAACGTATTCGTGTGAACGGAAAAGCAATTACGGATGAAAGATTTTTGCAATACATAAACGAAAATCGCTTAGAAATCGAAAAGGTAGAGAAGATGATCAAACAGCCGCTTCACTATCTTGGCCCGACTGGCATTTTTTTATCTATTGCATTGAAGCATTTTAGAGAAGAAGAAACAGATATGAATGTTATTGAAATTGGAAGAGGTGGGATGTTTGATGATACAAACGTTTTGCCGAACAAGTGGGCTGTTATTACAAGGATAATGGAAGAGCACCTTGGATTTTTAGGAAAAACGATAGAAGATATTGCTGAACATAAGTTAGGTATTATAAAAGACTGTACCGAGAGTGCAATTATTGGTAAGCAAACAGATTCAGTTATTCCATTAGTAAAAAAGCAAGCCAATCGGACATTGTTTTACGGTGAGCATTTTCATTCTACTCTAAACGGCATGACGATTGAGGGAAGTGAATTTAGTGTCACAACATTTGGTGGGAATGAGTTTTCCAATCTAGCCCTCCCGCTGTTAGGTTCTTATCAAACAGAAAATGCTTCTTTGGCTATTCAAGCGTGTGAAGTTGTTCTCGGTAATCTGTTAGATGAGTCCATCGTCTCTTCTACTTTGAAAAAATTAAGGTGGCCTGGCCGATTAGAAGTTGTAGCGCGAGATCCTGTTGTAATATTAGATGGATCAATAAATAAAGATTCTGCTATGTATCTAAAAGAAATTTTACCTTTTGTTGATGCTAGGATGGTTGTATGCATTATTGCGGTACCAGCTAATAAAGATTATAAAGGTGTCATTGGGACATGTAGCGAGTTTGCTCACCATTTAATTGTGACAACACCGGATAAAACGGTAAAACAGTTTCCTGATGACGCATTTGCCGTAGCCAGTTCTTATCACGGTTCTGTGCAAAAAGCGGAGAAAATGACTGATGCAATTAAAATCGCCAAAAACCTCTCCCCTTCCGTCATCTTTATTGTAGGTACTCAATCATTAATTGGTAGTGCTAAGGAAGTGTGGAAGGATGAGTTACTAAATTTATAGTTATTGGGTCTTTTTAGTAATGTTTATATTTTTATGACCAATTTAAGTCTCGAAATGTTAATATATGTCCATAATCCACTCTATTACGGACATGTTTCATTTATATTTTGAGCCAGTTGATCTTTATTTTCTTTTTATGGACACTTTGCATTTATTCACACTGAAAGTTGGTCTTTATTTTCTTTATATGGACATCTCAAGGGTAAATTCAACTACAAGTGTCCATAAAGCACATTGGAAAGTCACAAACGTAAAACAGCACTCCCGGTCATGCCGTAAGTGCTGTTTTTTATTAGGATCCTTTTAACTCTGTAATTCGTTGTTGAACTGCGTTGCGCTTTTCCACATAATCTTTTTCTTTCGCACGCTCTTCTTCAATTACATTTGCAGGAGCTTTTGCGATAAAGCCTTGATTCGATAATTTCTTTTGTACACGTTCCACTTCTTTATCAAACTTCGCTAACTCTTTTTCTAGTCGTGCTATTTCTTCATCGATGTTGATTAATCCTTTTAAAGGTAAGATTAACTCTGCACCAGTAACAACAGCTGTCATAGCTTGCTCGTCTAACGATACATCTGTACCAATTAATAATTCACTTGGGTTACAGAATCGCTCTAAGTACGAACGATTTCTTTCTAATTTACCTGTAATTGTTTCATCTTTTGTTTTAACTAGAAGTTTAATTTGCTTGCTCATTGGCGTGTTAACTTCTGCACGAACGTTACGAACTGCTCTTATAATATCTACTAGTAAACGCATATCACTTGCTGCCTCGTTGTCCGTTAACTCTGCACGAACTTCCGGCCATTTCGCAACCGTAATGGATTCACCTTCATGCGGAAGTTGTTGCCAAATTTCCTCTGTAATGAATGGCATGAATGGGTGTAATAAACGCATCGTGTTATCTAATACGTAAGCTAAGATAGAACGCGTTGTTTTCTTCGCCGCTTCATTCTCCCCGTAAAGTGGTAATTTAGCCATCTCAATATACCAGTCACAGAAATCATCCCAAATGAAGTTGTAAAGAACACGCCCAACTTCACCGAACTCATATTTATCCGCTAGCTTCGTTACTGTTTCTATCGTTTCATTTAAGCGAGTTAAAATCCATTTATCTGCAACAGATTTATCACCTGTTAAGTCGATTTCTTCGAATTTTAAATCTCCCATATTCATTAGGCAGAAACGAGATGCATTCCAAATTTTGTTCGCAAAGTTCCAAGTTGCTTCTACTTTTTCCATAGAGAAACGTAAATCTTGACCTGGAGAACTTCCAGTGGATAAGAAATAACGTAAAGAATCTGCACCATACTTATCGATAACATCCATTGGGTCTACACCATTACCAAGTGACTTACTCATTTTACGCCCTTGCTCATCACGAACTAATCCGTGGATAAGTACATCTTTGAATGGTCGCTCGCCTGTAAACTCAAGTCCTTGGAAAATCATGCGCGATACCCAGAAGAAAATGATGTCATAACCTGTTACTAATGCTGAAGTTGGGTAAAAACGTTGGTAGTCAATTGATTCTGTTTCTGGCCAGCCCATTGTAGAAAACGGCCATAATGCTGAACTGAACCATGTGTCTAATACGTCCGTATCTTGCTCCCAGTTTTCGATATCAGCTGGTGGTTCGTGGTCCACATGAACTTCACCTGTTTCTTTATGATACCAAGCAGGAATTCGATGTCCCCACCATAGTTGACGAGAAATACACCAATCACGAATGTTTTCCATCCAACGTAAGTATGTGTTTTCAAATCGATTTGGAACAAAGTTTACTTTGTCTTCTTTTGATTGTAGTGCAATTGCTTCATCTGCTAAAGGCTGCATTTTAACAAACCATTGAGTAGAAAGATAAGGCTCCACAACTGCTCCACTACGCTCACTATGACCAACAGAATGCATGTGCTCTTCTATTTTGAAAAGAACGCCATCTTCTTGTAAGTCTTTCACGATTTGCTTACGGCATTCAAAGCGGTCCATGCCGTTGTATGTTAAGGCGTTAGCGTTCATTGTACCGTCTTCGTTCATTACTAGAACACGCTCTAAGTTATGACGATTTCCAATTTCAAAGTCGTTCGGGTCATGTGCTGGCGTAATTTTCACTGCACCTGAACCAAATTCCATATCAACATAATCGTCGCCAACGATTGGAATTTCGCGATTCGTGATAGGTAAAATAACCTTCTTGCCAATTAAATGTTTGTAACGCTCATCTTCTGGGTGAACTGCTACTGCCGTATCTCCAAGCATTGTTTCTGGACGAGTAGTTGCTACTTCAATATGACCAGAACCGTCTGCTAACGGGTAACGCATATGGTAAAACGCACCTTGTACGTCTTTGTAAATAACTTCGATATCAGATAGAGCTGTTTTTGTCGCAGGGTCCCAGTTAATAATGTATTCGCCACGATAGATTAACCCTTTTTTGTAAAGGGCAACGAATACTTCACGAACTGCTTTTGATAGCCCTTCATCTAATGTGAAACGCTCACGAGAGTAATCTAAGCCTAACCCCAATTTGGACCATTGCTGACGAATATGTTCAGCATACTCCTCTTTCCACTTCCATGTTTCTTCCACAAACTTTTCACGACCTAGGTCGTAGCGAGAAATTCCTTCGTTACGAAGTTTTTCTTCTACTTTTGCTTGTGTAGCGATGCCAGCATGATCCATTCCAGGTAACCAAAGTACGTCGTAACCTTGCATACGCTTCATGCGTGTTAGGATATCTTGTAATGTTGTGTCCCAAGCGTGGCCTAGGTGTAATCTACCTGTTACGTTTGGTGGTGGGATAACGATTGTGTATGGTTCTTTTCCTTGGTCGTTTGTTGCTTCGAAAAATTTGCCGTCTAACCAGTACTGGTAACGGTTTGCTTCTACTGTGTTTGGATCATATTTGGTTGGAAGATTGATTTCTTTAGTTTCCATCAAACTGATGCCTCCTTTTTAGTGATTAGTGGTTAGTGGTTAGTGGTTAGCTTTGGCTATTGTTTTATAGTTAGGAATGTCTATTGATTTTTTTACACCTAACCACTAAAGACTATCCACTAACCACTAAATAAAAAAACTCCCTTCATCCAATTAAAAGGACGAAAGGAGTTAAGTTTCGCGGTACCACCTTTTTTTGCTAAAGATAATGAGATTATTTTTAGCACTCTCAATAAAGATAACGGCTCTTCACCGGCTTCAACTAATGGTTCATATGTTCATTGAAGCTACTCATGGGCTACCTTCCAACGAAACGTTGCCTAAGAAACCTTTCAGCCACGGGTTTCTCTCTCTTAAAGGGGTTGCGCTGTACTCTTCCCAATCACAGTATTTACAATCATATATATTATTTACTTATATATGTTACCTAAAAAAGATAGGTGACGTCAATAAGCATTTCCACCTTTTTCACACAATATGCACTCTGTGGAAAAAAAGTGTTGGGTTGGGCACTATTTTTCTTGTTTCTACATACGTTGTATTAATAAGTAGTTTTGAGAAGTAATTGTTAGAAAGGAGAACCGACTGTGAGAAAGTATAATCCTTATTCACTACCACCCTGGTTAAGACAAATTCGTGCATTAGTGGCGCAATTCATTATTCCCATCTGCATTTTTCAAGGAATTCGAACGATCTTTCTACCAACAACCTTTGACGTTCTTATATTATCGTTTTGTATTATACTAGCTGTTTGCTTTCATCTTGAGTGGATTTAATCAGAAAAACACAACACAACTAATAATTTTTGGCGCAAGTCCCCGTTATTAATGGCGGTCCGGCTTGCGCTTCCATACAATACACATTTTATTTTATTTATATTTTATATAGCATATTCAAAATAGATTAGGACTAGCCGATATTATACAATGAGAGAAACGAACTAGTAAAGGGGTCCTATTGCATGTTGGCAATTTTTAAGAAGAAAGAGGTACATACGTATCATCCAGAATTAAGATTACCATCGCTCGAAGAAGTAGTGAAAGTAGATAATAAAGAGTTAGCATCTCGTATTTATTATATGGGTCTAACGAAAAAACATATACAAGTATTAAAAGAAGCAAAGCCATTATTTGAGGAGCATTTAAGTGAACTTCTAAATGTAGTATTAGATCATTTATATAAACAACCGACACTAACACATATTGCAAAAACAAAAACTAGTAGAGAACGATTAAAAGCTGTTTTTGTGCAATATTTTACTAGTTTATTAAGTGGGGATTTAAATGATGAGTTTTTTGCTTTAAGAGATAGAATTGGTAAGACACATAACGGGGCACAACTACCAGTAACTTGGTTTTTAGCATCCTACTCCACCATTCAATCACTCTTAATACCAAAAGTTGTAGAAGCATTTCATAAAGAACCAGAAAAGCTTACTGAGCTATTAACGGCAGTACAACAATTGTTTAACCTTGATTCACAATTAGTTGTCGATAATTATTTAAATGCTCGTTTGGAATTGCTAGAGGAAGCCAATCTACGTAATCTACACCTTCAGCAAGAATTGACAGGTATTGGCTCAGAAGTTGCTGCTTCTGCTCAACAAACAGAAGCAACGATCCACAGTGTGAATATGAAAGCCGAACAAGTATTAAAAGATACGTCTATTACACAAAAAAGTAGTACAAACCTTTTACATTTAACACATGAAAATGAAAAGCAAATGAACGTGATGATGGAAACATTTAATGTCGTATCAAGCGATGTTTCCGAATCACTTCAACAAATAAAAACACTTCAAGAAATCTCTGAACAAATTGTGGAGATGACAAAAGGTATTGATGACATTGCAGATCAAACAAACCTACTAGCGTTAAACGCCTCGATTGAAGCAGCGCGTGCTGGAGAAGAAGGTAGAGGCTTCGCCGTTGTTGCTAGCGAAGTTAGGAAACTTGCAGAAAATAGTAAAGTAATGAGCACACAAATTAAAAAGCAAATTGAACAAAGTAGTAACCAAATAGTAAATTTAACAAATAGATTTGGTTCAATGAATGAAGCAACTCAACAATCACAAACGAAAATCCAGCAAGTAAAAGGCGGATTAATGACGGTAAAAATGGAGATGGACAATTACTTAGAAAGGTTTGAACAAAATAAAGAAGATTTAGAGGCAATTGTTTCTTCTTTCAATGAAATTTCAAACAACACTAGTAATTTAACTCTATTAACAGAAGACTTACTAAAAAAATCTGAACGTATTTAAAACGGCAGCGCTCAAACTTTTATTATGTTTGAGCGCTGTTTTTCTTTTGCTCTTCTATCTGATTAATTCGTCCAGCTACATATTCAATATTCTTTGCCAACCAATACGAATCTTGTAGTTTGCGTACTGATTCCCTTTCATTTCGCATTTTTTTATTACTTTCTTTATTCTCTAAATAATTGTTTAATACATTCATAAATGGCCTCGGATAACTTAAATGGCACAAGGCTAATGATTTCTCTGTTTCTCTTAACGGAAAGTCTTTTTGATATTCATAATACCAGTCTACACACTCGTCACAGTATAAAGGGTATGTGCTTAAATAACGATGATAAAATGCAACAATATCATTTGCAGGAGGTGCCTTTCTCGAGCGCTCCCAACTTGTAAAATACCCTCTTCCTTGTTCGTCTTTCAGAAAATGGTGAAAAGATATTCTACCATGTGTGAATGTTGTTCGATGCTTTTTTTCTTCTTTCATTTGTTCATACCAATTATCTAATTGACTGTTTGCGAACTTGTTTGCTAATGAGATTTCATGAGCTGCTGTACAAACTTGTAATTCGAATGGCGACATATATGTTTTCTTCTCACATTCATCCACATATTTCTCTAATCTCTCTGCATTAATTTTCCACGCTTCTGATGTTTTAGTAAAAAAGTCTGTTATATCCTTTTCCTCATACTCTTTTTCTTGAACGGTTAAGTTATGAAGCTTTGCCAGTTCTTTAAAAAGCAGACTATCTTTAAAGTCGACTTCTCTCTCTTCTTTTGCTTCTATCCAAGGCATTAAATAGTATACATCTTGTTGGTCTTCTACATAGTAATATCCTTGATTAGTTTTATAGATTGGTACGATCGACTGAATTCCTCTTTGGTACATGGAATGAATGTTCATGAATAAGCTGTATGCGTCCCGCTTATTTATTCTTTTTAACGCAAACGTGTCTTTTTTTGTGCCAACTCTCCAGACTTTTCCGTATTGTTGAAGTAGTTCGGGTTGGATGTTGTATTGCGCTAACACTTGTTCCACATATTGTTTTTCGTTTGACATTTGCAAAAACTCTCTTTCTATTTTTTGTGTCATCCCAATAAAAAAGATGTGAGAAAGGGAAACCCTAACTCACATGTTTTTAGCTTAAGAGTTTGAATATGCAGTAGCTGGTACGTATAGTAGTTGGCCAGAATGGATGTCGTCTTCTGTGGATAAACGGTTCACCCTAATTAATTGTTGAATCGTTATATCATAGCGTTTCGCAATTGTATCCATTGTGTCTCCGTCTTGGACAATACAGATTTTTAAACGTGTAAAGTCCTCACCATTATCTTCACTCGCAAAGAACTTTGTTAGACTGAGATCATTCTCGTCACGTTCTGCTTCACATTGCTCTTGGGGCTGTTGTTGTTGCTTCACTACAGCTTTAGGTGTTTCTTGTTTTTCTTCACGTCTAGCTAAGAAAGAAATAACATTTTCTTCTTTTTCTTCTACTTCCTCTTGCTTAGACTGGAACGCATAGTTAGGTGCTGAGAAAGGATTATTTGCATAGTCATCTTCTTGTGTTTCGCTTATATTTGCATCTTTTCTGACTTCTACTTCAAATGTATCGAAGTCTTCTTCGTGCTCTAGTTCTTCTTGTTCATCTTCATTTTGATATTCCGGCGATACAGCCTCTGTTTCTTGACGTAATACCTCGCTATAATCCACTTCATCTGCTTCTTCTTGATTAACAGATTCTTGACTTAGATTTTGGTAGTATGCATCTCTAACCGTTTCCTCATTTTGCTCTACTCCAAATGAATCATCTGATTCACTATAAAACTTAAATGGATTATATGGCTCATCCTCTTCCTCTTCTTGTCCATTAAGGTAAAGAGGTTCTAATTCTCTTTCTTCCTCTTGCTCTTGTTGTTCTGCTACTTGTGGCACACTTTGTTGATGGCCATAAATTCCTGAAATAGATAACTCTGCATCAAGTTGCAAGCATCCACGCATTGGTAAATGGTAGTCAAACGATTCAATCGAAACAAATATGTCTTCTAGATTTTGAATGCGATTTTTCGGAATCGTTATATCTACAGGAAAACGGTGGTTTAATTCAAAACAACCATCTTCTCTTTCTTCCACGTTTTCCACTAAACGAGCTAAATTTACCGGTTCATACGTTGGATCTTCTTGTTGTTCCACTTGATATTCCCCTGTTAAATATAAAGCTCCCCTTATGGAAACGTATTGATCTTGATCAAAGATTTGTATATCAGGATCTAATGAAATAGACATAAGTTCGCTAACTTCCTGTCCTTTTTGAAACCATACAGACTCCTCTACTGAAAAACGTAAGCACGATTGTTGTTCTGAAGACAAAGGGCTTCCTCCTTTCAATCTATAAAAAATTTTACTATGTCACTAAAAATGTGTATGAGTCTTAGTGATGAAATATGATTATTTTTTGAAAAATAGAGTTTTTTACCGTTTTGTCTATATCTTTGTTTTCAATACGTGGTGAAACTAATGTTTGTTACACTTTATAAATTTTTTGCTACACTTTTGATAATTTATGATACACTTCGGGTACTTTTTGCTACACTATCAATGTATTTGTTACACTTCTCAACCTTAATGCTACACCTTCATGGATTTATGCTACACTTTCTTAAAATTTTGTTACACTTAGACAATTTTATTCTACACCTCAAAATTTATCATTCCTCAAAACAGTTATAGAAGGATTTTATAATTACCCAAACAACAAAAAACACCCATTCTCCTAGCAAGTAGGAGAATGAGTGTCTATTTTAATTTAGCTGCATCTTATTAACCTTTAATTACCGCAAACGCTTTTTCTGTTGCTTGTAATGTATGTTCGATGTCTTCGTCTGTGTGTGCTGTAGACAAGAATAATCCTTCGAATTGGGAAGGTGGTAAGAATACTCCGTTATTAGCCATTTCGCGGAAATATGTTGCGAAATAGTCTAGGTTGGATGTTTTGGCTTGTTCATAGTTTGTTACATTTTCATTTGTAAAGAAGAAGCCAATCATGGACCCAGCACGATTTACTGTTAACGGCATGTCATATTTAGCTTTTAGAGCTAACAGGCCTTCTTCAAGGCGATCTGCTTTACGAGCGAATTCTTTGTACGTATCTGGTGTTAATTGAACTAACGTTTCATATCCAGCAGTCATTGCAAGTGGATTACCTGATAATGTACCAGCTTGATAAATATCTCCAGCTGGTGCCACTCTCGCCATGATTTCCGCTTTTCCACCGTATGCACCTACTGGTAGTCCACCACCGATTACTTTTCCTAAACACGTTAAGTCAGGAGTAACTCCGTAATACCCTTGAGCACATCCATAATCTACTCGGAACCCTGTCATTACTTCATCAAAAATAAGTAAAGAGCCATACTCTTCTGTTACAGCACGTAAACCTTCTAAATATCCAGGTTGAGGTGGTACTACACCCATATTTCCTGCAACAGGTTCTACGATAATTGCTGCAATGTCTTCTCCAAATTCTTTGAATGCATAACGAATGCTTTCTAAGTCGTTGTAAGGGACTGTAATCGTGTTTTGAGCAACAGACTCAGGAACACCTGGACTATCAGGTAAACCAAGCGTAGCGACACCAGAACCTGCTTTAATAAGCAATGAATCACCATGTCCGTGGTAGCAGCCTTCAAACTTCACAATTTTGTTTCTGCCAGTATAACCACGAGCTAAACGTAAAGCACTCATTGTGGCTTCTGTACCTGAGCTTACCATACGTACTACTTCAATCGAAGGCACGCGGTCAATTACAAGTTTAGCAAGTTCCGTTTCAATTAAAGTCGGTGCACCAAAGCTTGTACCACTTTCCGTTACCTTTTTAATCGCTTCTACTACTCTGTCGTTAGAGTGACCATGGATAAGTGGTCCCCATGATAGTACGTAGTCTACATACTCGTTTCCATCGATATCGTAAATTTTCGAGCCTTTTCCACGCTCCATGAATATAGGATCCATATTTACTGATTTAAAGGCACGTACAGGGCTATTTACCCCACCTGGTAATACTTTCGATGATTCAATAAAAGCTTGTTTTGATTTTTCATAACTTCTCATTTTTTATCATCCTTTCCTAATCGATTGGACTTACAAGTTTCAGCTATTATTTTTCTTCTGATAACCAACGTGCAACGTCTTTTGCGAAGTATGTAATTATTAAATCTACACCTGCACGTTTCATGCTTGTTAAACTTTCCATTACTATGTCTTGCTCATTAATCCATCCGTTTTGAGCAGCGGCTTTCACCATGGAATATTCTCCACTTACGTTATAAGCAACAACTGGTACATTAAAATTGTTCTTTACATCACGAATGATATCTAAGTAGGATAGGGCAGGTTTGACGATTAAGAAATCGGCACCTTCCATTAAATCGGATTCTGCCTCACGCATTGCTTCTAGACGGTTTGCAGGATCCATCTGGTATGTTTTTCTATCTCCAAATTTCGGTGAGCTATGTGCAGCATCACGGAACGGGCCGTAAAATGCCGAAGAATACTTAACGGCATAAGACATAATTGGAATATGTTCAAATCCGTTTTCATCTAAACCGTGACGAATGGCAGCAACAAATCCGTCCATCATGTTTGACGGTGCAATAATGTCTGCACCTGCTTTTGCTTGGCTTACAGCTGTTCTTGCTAATAAATCAAGTGTAGGGTCATTTAAGATTTGTCCTTCTTCTACTATTCCACAATGTCCATGATTCGTATATTGGCATAGGCAAGTATCAGCTATTACTACTAATTCTGGGAAGTTTTCTTTTATTTGTACAATTGCCTTTTGAACGATACCATGGTCGTGATATGCTTCAGAACCAACTTCATCTTTTTGTGCTGGTACGCCAAAAACAATGACAGACTTAATTCCTAATTCCGTTAATTCTTGCATTTCAGCATGTAAGTAATCTAAAGAAATTTGGTATACTCCAGGCATTGAAGCTACTTCATTTTTTTGATTTTCGCCTTCTACTATAAAAATAGGAAAAATTAAATCTTCCTTTTGTAATTTTGTTTCTCTAATTAAAGCTCGTAAATTATCTGAACCACGAAGGCGGCGGTGACGTTGAAATTGTAATTTCTCCATTGTTTTCCTCCTCAAACGTATTTATCATTTATAAAAATCAACAATTGATTCCACTAAACTTTGAACTGTATATTTTTCAGGGCTTATTTGGACAGTATACCCTAGTTGCTTTGCTGCTGTTTCTGTAATAGGGCCGATAACAGCAACGTTTGATTTTAAGCAATCAGGTGGAATGACTTTTGAAAAATTTCTAACAGATGAAGGACTTGTAAATGTAACAATGTCCAATTTTTCATTGGATAGTTCTTTTAACTTATGTAGGGATGCGTTTGGCATGGTGTTCTCATAAACCACTATTTGTTTTACATTGTATCCTAATTTTACAAGTTGTTCACGTAATATAGGTCGAGCTAAATCCCCTTGAATCAATAGGATGGATGCTTGTTTTTTCACTTCATCTGTTAATGAGTCTAGTAAATGCTCGGCTGTAAATTTATTAGGCATTACCGTTACAGAAAGACCTCTACTTTCTAATGCTTCTTTTGTCTTTTCCCCAACAGCAGCTATTTTTTTATGTATTGGCTTATCATAAAGTTGAAAAAAATAGTCAACTCCATTTGTGCTCGTAAAAACCACAATATCCATCTCTGCCATACATTCTTGTATTTGGTTCGAGATTTCTTCAGCGTTTGCTGGTAGTGAAAATTGAATAAGAGGGACAACAAGTGCAGTCCCTCCTAACTCTTCCACTAGATGTGAAAAATCTGTTGCCTGCTCTTTGCTTCTCGTTATAAGAATACGTTTATGTAAGAGTGGCAACGAATTTTTCATTACTTATCTAGCTCCTTTTTCACATCGTCAATTAACTTTTTAGCACCTTGCTCTATTAATTTATCGGCTGCCTCTAATCCTACTTGCATTGGATCGTTTCCTTCAACCGTTTCTTTATACAATACAGAACCGTCTGGAGCACCTACTAATACGGTTAACTTAACCTTATCTTCCGTTGTAACTTCAGCAAATCCCGCAATTGGAACTTGGCAACCACCTTCCATTTTATGAAGGAAAGCACGTTCCGCAGTAACTGCTCTTTCAGTCGTTTTATCATTTAATAGTTGAAGAGCATCTAATAATTCTTTATCAGATTCACGGCATTCGATTGATAAGGCACCCTGACCTACTGCCGGTACACAAAGTTCTTCATCTAAAAACTCAGTAACCACATCATTTGACCAACCCATACGAGCAAGTCCTGCTGCTGCTAAAATAATAGCATCATAATCTTCGTTTTGTAGTTTAGCTAAACGAGTATCAATGTTTCCGCGAATCCACTTAATTTCGATATCGTTACGTTTCGCTAAAAGCTGTGCTCCACGACGCAAACTAGAAGTACCAACGATAGAACCAGCTGGTAAATCTTCAAATTTCACATGGTTTTTAGAAATAAATGCATCTCTGTGGTCTTCGCGGTAAGGAATACATCCAATCATTAATCCTTCTGGAAGAACCGCTGGCATATCTTTCATACTATGAACTGCCATATCTATTTCTTTATCGACCATTGCCTGCTCGATTTCTTTAACGAATAGGCCTTTTCCACCAACTTTAGATAGGGTAACATCTAAAATTTGGTCACCTTTTGTTACTATTTCTTTTACTTCAAAATCGAATGGTGCCCCTAGTTTTTTCAATTGATCCATTACCCAGTTCGTTTGTGTTAATGCTAATTTACTTCTTCTTGAACCTACTACTATTTTTCTAGTCATAGTTCCTCCTAATTAAAAAGCGTTAGACGCGATAGTATATTTTTATAAAATCCAAAAATGAAAGTTTGACAATCTTCCGAGTAGGAAGAAATTTATTAATACAACCAAGAATGCCGTTATATTCCAGTTAGCATTAGCTTTGCCACTAACTCCTTCTCCCAACCGTTTATAGAAGTAGAAACTATAGGCGGCAATAACAAAAAAGGAACCGATAACTTTCAAGTCATACCATTGAAATTCAGGCAACTTAATATATGCCCAAATTGTACCAAGAATCAAAGATAAAAGAAACAAAGGTACACCAGTCACATTTAAAACGTATGACATATGATCTAACTTAGCTAGATCGTGAATTCTTAACAACCTTTTTCCCCATTTTTTCTCTTTCAATAGTTTATATTGTAGTAAGTATAGGATCGAAAAGGTTACCGAAAGAGAAAACGCTCCGTAAGCTAGAATTGCCATTGTAATATGAATGATTAATAATTCAGAAACTAAAGCTTGTGCCACAACTTGAGATTCATGTTGATACGGCGTAAAAGTATGTATGGCCATTACGATAAAACCGATGATGTTTGTGAAGAATACGATAAAATCCATTCGTAAAATTCTGTTAATAATTAAAGAAAAAGTAATGAGTACCCATGTGTAAAAATACATTCCTTCATATAGGGTGAATATAGGTATTCTTCCTGTTTCAATCATTCGTAGAAACAAAAAAATTGTTTGAAGCACCCAAACAATTGCAAGCAACCAGAAGGCAATACGATTTGCCTTCCGGTCATTATGAAGAAAATCTATAAAATACATTAGGACACTCAAGGCGTACAAAATAATCGTTAACTCATACAACCTTAATATCGTTATCTCTAACATGTGAATGCCTCGCTTACGACTGTAATGTCGCTTGAAGGTTAGGAGCAACTAGTTTTGCTGTGCTCTTGTCCTTCTTCATGGAGTAGTATTGTGTTGTTGTTTCTTGAATAACCTCTTCTTCAATGTTGAAGATTTTAGAGAACAGTGCTAATGACTGCTCTGCATTTGGTTCAGCAGCCAGTTCTTTTGCACGAAGAATTGGGTCACGTAGCATTTGGTTAATAATACTTTTCGTATGCTTATTTAAGACTTTCACTTCACGCTCTGTTAGATGTGGCATTTTTCGTTGAATGCTTGCCATTGTCTCACCTTGGATATCTAACGCTTTTTGGCGTAGAGCTGAAATAATCGGAACAACTCCAAGCATATTTAACCATTCTTTAAACTCTACAATGTCCGCTTCAATCATTAATTCAATCGCTTCCGCAGCTTTTTTACGCTCCGCCATGTTAGCTTGTACAATACCTTCTAAGTCATCTATATCGTATAAGAAAACACTTTCTAATTGTTCTAATTCTGGGTCTAAATCACGTGGTACAGCAATATCCACCATGAATAGCGGACGACCTTTACGCATTTTTTCCACGTGTACCATATCTTCTTTGCGTAAAACATAGTCTTTTGCTCCTGTTGAGCTAATTAAAATATCTGCTTCTACTAGAGCACAAGACATTTCTTCTAGTGATTTGGCATTACCAGCAAAGCGATTTGCTAAATCTTCTGCTTTTTCAAGCGTACGGTTCATCACCGTCACTTGCTTTACACCGTTGCTATGAAGGTTTTGTACGGCAAGTTCTCCCATTTTTCCAGCACCTAAAATAAGAACATGCTTATCTGTTAACTCACCAAAAATTTTCTTGGCAAGTTCCACAGCAGCATAACTAACAGAAACGGCGTTTGCTCCAATTTCTGTTTCTGAATGGGCACGCTTCGCAAGTGTAACAGCTTGCTTAAACAAACGGTTAAAAATTGTACCTACCGTTTCATTTTCTTGAGCCATAAAAAAGCTATTTCGAATCTGTCCTAATATTTGTGTTTCCCCTACTACCATCGAGTTCAGTCCACACGTTACTCGGAACAAATGCTCTAATGCCCCGTCGTTCTCATATATATTTAAATAAGGAGAAAACTCCTCTTTATCTAGACCGAACCAATCAGCTAGAAATGCTTTTATATAGTAACGCCCAGTATGAAGTTGATCGACAACAGCATACACTTCCGTACGATTACATGTTGAAACGATCACATTTTCTAAAATCGATTTACGATCTTTCAATGCAACCATTGCTCTTTCGATATCAGCGGGATTAAACGTTAATTTTTCACGGATTTCAACAGGGGCAGTCTTATAATTAAGTCCAACAACTATAATATGCATGTGAAAATGGCACCCCCTAAAATTTTTTTATCATTAGTTCAATTAATTGCATAATTGTATTTCGTTTATTGAAAAACGAGTTTTCAATTGTTGATATTGTGTGTATTTCGTATTATGTTTGTATTAATCAAGTATTATTTAGTTCATAATTCGTTTTTGAGGTAGTTTTGATACCCTATCTAACTTACTCTTTTGATTATATCATGACTTGTTTCATTATCTTTTGGTAAAATGTGAACAGAAAATGAAATAAGTAACAAAGCTTTTACGTTCTATTACTATCTATTTATAATAAGATTACGTCCACTCGTACATTACCAAAAATTTTGTCGATAATCAAGTGAGTAATCTTAATAAGTATGACTACAGTACGAAAAAAGAATAATTCATTCAACTTAGTATTTAAAGGACCTTATTATAAACGAGCCGTAATTATTATATTAATTTAATACTGAGCTTTAAGTTTGGAGGAAAAGATGAAGAAAAATAGTTTTTTACCTAGTATTTTACTGATAGGGTTTGGTTTATATTTCCTTTTGGAACAATTTGATATAGAAATGTGGTCTGGTATGTTCACTTGGTCTACCTTTCTAATCATTATTGGGCTAGCATTATTAATACAAGCATACAAACAAAATGATTACCCAAATATTTTACCTGGTGTTGTCCTATTTGGAGTTGGTTTGCATTTTCAAGTTAAAAACAAGTTTGCATTTTGGCCTGATCATGTTTCTACAATCATTTTGATTGTTGGCCTCGGATTTTTGCTTCGTTGGCAAAAGACGAAACAAGGTTTAGCGGAAGGATTAATATTATTGTTTATTGCTAGCTTTTTCTTATTTTCTAATCCAATCATGGAAGTATTCGGTTTAGTAGAAAAAGGCTTTTCCCTGATACATACATTCTGGCCAGCGTTACTAATTGTAATCGGTGTTTACTTACTATTCTTTAAAAGGAAATAGATTTTATACATAATTTATAATTCTCCCTAAAACACCGCTGTTGGTTGTGTTAATTGGAGCGCAAGTCTTCGCTTTCCGCGGGCGCTAAAAAGGAAGGTTATTTTCACTATCGTGAATAAACCTACTCCTCGTCGCATTCGCGCAGGAGTCTCCGACTTGCGCTCCAATCAACAGCTAAGTAAATCTATACTTTATCAATGTTTTAACAGCAAAAAATAGCCTGTGGTAGTTGTATTATTTATCTACCCCAGGCTTACTATTTATAGTATTGCATTTAAGAATTCTTTTGTTCTTTCGTTTTTCGGGTTGTTGAATACTTCTTCAGGACACCCTTCTTCAACGATTTTGCCATCGTGTAAGTATACTACTCGGTCTGCTACTTCTTGCGCAAATCCCATTTCATGTGTGACAACAACCATCGTCATTCCTTCTTCAGCGAGCTTCTTCATCGTTCTTAACACTTCTCCAACAAGCTCTGGATCTAGAGCTGATGTTGGCTCATCGAATAACATCACATCAGGTTTCATTGCAAGTGCTCTTGCGATAGCAACACGCTGTTTTTGTCCACCAGATAGTTTTCCTGGATAAACATTCACTTTATCCGATAGTCCAACTTTAGCTAAAATATCTAATGCAATTTCTTTTGCCTCTGCTTTTGGTAGTTTACTAACTTGAACAGGAGCCTCCATTACATTTTCTAGTACTGTCATATGTGGGAACAAATGAAAATGTTGAAAAACCATTCCTACACGTTGTCTAACTTTATTTAAATTATCCTTTTTTATATCAATCTCTCTATCTTCTAGCTTAATTGTTCCACTATCTTTTAGTTCTAAAAAGTTTAAACAACGAAGTAGTGTACTTTTCCCAGAACCACTTGCACCAATCAAGCAAACAACTTCTTGGTTTTCTACTGACATATTTATATCTTTTAGTACATGTAAGTCTCCGAATGATTTATTTAAATCTTTCACATCGATCATTAGTTTCCGACTTGTCATGTTATCAACTCCTTAATCTTATTTATCACTTGCTGAATAACGCTTTTCTAACAAACTAACAACGATTGATAATAAACCGACTAAAATTAAATAGTAAACTGCTACTACAAGTAGATTTGTCATATAATCAAACGTTTGGGCACCACGTGTTTGCGCCACATTGAATAGTTCGTAAAAACCGATAAACGCTGCTAAGGAAGAATCTTTTAATCCTATAATGAATTGGTTTCCTAAAGGTGGTAACGACCTTTTAATAGCTTGAGGTAAGATTATTCTTCTCATTGTTAAGGTACGCGACATTCCAAGGGATCTTCCAGCCTCTGTTTGTCCTCTATCCACTGATTGAATGGCACCTCGGAAGATTTCTGCAATATAAGCTCCGTTATGGAAGGCTAGTGCTAAAGTAACCGCCCAAAACTGTGAAATATTTAAATTTACAAGGCCATAATAAAAGATAAAGATTTGGACAATTAATGGTGTTCCTCTGACTAAGAAAATATAAAAATTCGCAATCCATTCTAGAACTTTGATTTTAGATATTTTTAAGAAAGCAAAAAATAGTCCAATAAATAGTGCTAAAAAGATAGATACTGCTGTAATATGTAATGTCTTTATCATTCCTCGGAGGAATATATCATAGTTTCCGATAAATACTTCAAGAAAATGGGCAAAGGTTGGCAAATTACTCACACTCCTCAATAAAATAAATCAAGTTAATTAATTTCATATACGGCTCGTTTAATAAAAAACGAAATTTTTACATACTATGTACAATTTGTTCGTACTTGAATCAATTTCATAATTGCTGTTCGTTTAGTGAAAAACGAATGTTCCGTTTATTATAATTAAATAACGTTCGATATAAATCGTTATTTAATTATAATAAAGAATAGGTTTAATATTCGTTTTTCGTTTAGTAGTTGTACATTATGAAACTCACTCCTTTACAGTAATATTATTTTCTGTGTAAGCTTTAAAATCATTTTTCGTTTCGTATTTATACATACTGAAACGAACTCAAATACCAAAAAAGTGTGGTGAAACTTCACCACACTTTTTTGCCTTATTTATCCTTTTGTCACTGGCCTAAATTTCCTCGTATTTTACTGGGCCAAAAGCTAAAATGGACAAACACTACTTTACTAAGTACGCATGGTGATATTATTGCTGTTCTGGGTCTGTTGTGATGTCTTCTCCAAAGTACTTCTCACTAATCTTCGCTAATTCTCCGCTTTCACGAAGTTTTTCTAAAGCTTCACTAATTGCCTTCGTTAGTGCTTCGTTACCTTTTGCTACTGCAATAGCTTGTTCACTACGATCTAAAAGTTCTCTACCTTCTAAGTTCATTCCAGCGCCGATTGCTTCGCGTCCAGTTATGAAGTCTGTAACTACTGCATCATAGCGACCGTTATTTAATGATTCTAATGCTACTACGTCACTATCATAGTTAACGATTTCTCCTGGTACTCCTTCTATTAAATCACCGTATGTAGAACCTCGTGATACTGCAACAGTTTTTCCTTGTAAGTCATCTAATGTCTGAATATCACTATCTGGCCTAACAAAGATTTGTGCCCCGGAATAGTAGTATGGTACGGTAAAATCTACTTCCTGCATTCGCTCTTCTGTAATTGTATGACTCGCAACCGCTACATCAAAGCGACCACTTCTAACACCTTCTACAATTCCCGAAAAAGTATATTTACGTTGATCCGCTTCTAAGCCTAGCTCTCTTGCAACAGCTTCTGCGACCTCAATGTCAAAACCAGACATCGTACCGGTTCCATCTGTCATACTAAATGGAGTGAATTCTCCAGATGCTGCAAAAATAAATTTCCCATCTTCCACTAACTCATATCCCTCATCTGTAGTCACTTTCCCGCTACTACAGGCTACCAGGATACTTGCTAGTAAAAACAAGCAAGCATACATTAATAATTTTTTCATTCTCTCTATTTCCCCCTTTGTTTTTCCTGTCCAATTTAATGGTAGCAACTTACCAACATAGGAACAAATATCATTTATCAGTTTATTTACTGATAAATCTTGATATTTTAGCCTTACGTAAGTTTAGAGAGTCGAACCTTATAATTCCTCACCAATGCTATCCATTTCTTTCTATTCCCTAATTTTAGACAGAATTAAACATAAAAAAAACAGTAGGAATGTTGCTTCCTACTGTTTTTTCACTACATTTTCTTTTGAAGAATACCCCACGCCTCATCTTTTCCGTGGCCAGTTTCGGCTGAAAATAGAACGATTTCGTCTTCCGGGTGCAATCCTAACGTTTCTTTTACTACTTTTTTATGTTTTTGCCATTTTCCTTTTGGAATTTTATCCGCTTTTGTAGCGATAATGACAACAGGTAATTTGTAATGTTTAATAAATTCATACATCATAACATCCTCTTTAGAGGGTGCATGACGTAAGTCAATAATTAATAAAACGGCACGGAGCTGTTCCCTTTTCGTTAAATACGTTTCAATCATACGGCCCCATGCCTCACGTTCCGACTTTGAAACTTTGGCATACCCATAACCAGGTACGTCTACAAAATGTAACATTTCATTAATTAAATAAAAGTTTAACGTTTGCGTTTTTCCAGGCTTGGATGACGTACGCGCTAAATTTTTACGATTAATCATCTTATTAATAAAGGATGATTTTCCAACATTAGATCTTCCTGCTAATGCAAATTCCGGCATCGGATCTGGTGGATACTGTTCTGGTTTTACGGCACTGATTACTATTTCTGCTTGATTTACTTTCATGAATTCTCTCCTGCTAATGCGTGTTCTAACACTTCGTCTAAAGTGGAAACTGGGACAAATGTTAGTTCATTCCTTATACTTTCCGGTATATCGTCTAAATCTTTTTCATTGTCTTTCGGCATAATTACTTTCGTTAATCCAGCCCGATGAGCACTTAACGACTTTTCTTTTAAACCACCTATTGGCAACACTCTACCTCTTAAAGTGATTTCACCTGTCATTCCAACATCCTTACGAACTGCACGGCCTGTTAACGCAGAAATTAACGCTGTTGCCATCGTTATACCTGCTGACGGACCGTCTTTTGGTACAGCTCCTTCTGGAACGTGGATATGAATGTCATTTTTCTCATGGAAGTCGGGGTCGATTTTCCATTCTTTTGCTCTTGAACGGATATAACTAAATGCTGCTTGTGCTGATTCTTTCATTACATCACCAAGTTTACCCGTTAACGTTAACTTACCTTTACCAGGTGAAAGTAAAACTTCGATTGCTAAAGTATCTCCACCTACAGTTGTATAAGCTAACCCAGTTGCCACACCTACTTGGTCTTCTAGTTCTGCTTGACCGTAACGGAATCTTGGTTTTCCAAGGTAATCTTGAAGTGACTTCTCTGTTAAAACAATTCGCTTCTTGTCATTCGAAACAATGATTTTCGCTGCTTTACGGCAAATGGAAGCTAATTGTCGCTCAAGACTTCTTACTCCCGCTTCTCTCGTATGGTGACGAATAATAGATAGGATGGCATCATCACGAATTTGTAAAGAGCTTTTCGTTAATCCATGATCTTTTAACTGCTTTGGTAGTAAATGGTCTTTGGCAATATGAAGTTTCTCTATTTCGGTATAACCTGCAATGGTGATGATTTCCATTCGGTCACGAAGCGGCCCAGGAATAGTACCCAAATTGTTCGCCGTTGCTACGAACATTACGTTAGATAAGTCATACGTTTCCTCAATATAATGATCACTAAAATTATGGTTTTGTTCCGGATCTAACACCTCTAATAATGCCGATGAAGGATCTCCTCTAAAATCATTAGACATTTTATCTATTTCATCTAGTAGGAAAACAGGGTTAATAGTACCAGCTTTTTTCATTCCTTGAATAATTCTTCCTGGCATTGCACCTACGTATGTTCTTCTATGTCCACGAATTTCCGATTCGTCTCTTACTCCACCTAAAGAAACGCGGACAAAATTTCTGTTTAATGACTTGGCAATTGACCTTGCTAAAGAAGTTTTTCCTACTCCAGGAGGTCCAGCTAAACAAAGAATTGGCCCTTTAAGTGAATTCGTTAATTGTTGTACTGCTAAATACTCTAAAACTCGTTCTTTTACTTTATCTAATCCGAAATGATCATCGTTTAATATCTTTTCAGCTCTATTAATATTTATGTTATCTTCGGTTGCATTTGTCCAGGGTAATGTTAATAGCCATTCAATATAATTTCGAACAACCGAATTTTCTGCTGAATTGGAAGGGATTTTTTCATAGCGATCAATTTCTTTTAAGGCTATAGTTTCAACGGATTCTGGCATGTGTGCTTTTTCTACTCTTGCCTTTAAATCCTCTATTTCGCCAGTTTTTCCTTCTTTATCTCCAAGTTCCTTTTGGATTGCCTTCATTTGTTCACGCAAGTAATATTCTTTTTGCGTTCTCTCCATGGACCGTTTTACACGAAGTCCAATTTTCTTTTCCAGTTGTAGAACTTCCTTTTCATTGTTAACAAAATTAATTACTTTATGAATACGATCTTTTAAATCCGTTGTTTCTATAATTATTTGCTTATCTTTCATTTTTAGTGGAAGGTGACTTGTAATGATATCTGCCATTCTTCCTGGTTCTGCAATATCCGAAATAGAGTGATACGTTTCTATTGTCGTTTTTTTCGAAAGCTTCGTATATGTATGGAAATATTCTAGAAGAGTTCTCATCAATGCTTCATCTTCCGGATCTTTCTCATCACGGTCAGGGTAAGTTAATAATTTCACACTATAAAAATCTTCTTCGAGATATTCTACAATTTTTGCTCTTTCTAAACCTTCGACTAATACTCGCACCGTGCCATTCGGCAACTTTAACATTTGCTTAATTTTCGTTAAGGTACCCCATTCAAACAAATCGTCTTCTGTAGGGTCATCCACTGAAACTTCTTTCTGAGTCACGAGTAGTACTTTTTTATCTTCTAACATCGCATGCTCTAACGCTTGAATGGATTTATCTCTTCCTACATCTAAATGCAACACCATCGTAGGAAATACCATTAACCCGCGTAAGGGCAAAAGAGGCACAATATATTCTTTATTGTTAGCCATGGAAACACCTCCGAACGCTCAATCAACGTTGTTCTTTGTACAATTCTATCTTATTTACTAGACACTGTCTAATTAACACCTTTTCACATCGAACTTTTACATAACGAAAAGATTCAATTTGACGTAAGATGAGTCTCATGTAGTATTGTTTGCAATTCCTATTAACAGTATGTTTTTTCAAGTGATTTAATTTCATAATTAATTCGGTTAATGATAAACGAATCATTGTATTCTTGGGTTGTAAAATTTCGTATCTATAGGTTTAATTAACAAGAACTATGCATTTATATTTCGTTTTTCGTTAAGTAGTCATATATTATGATTGAGCTCTAGTATTAAAAATTTTACCTGTTTAGCTTGTTAAGTGCAATTATTAAATGCTTTGCTAATGATATTCTTTATTAATTGAATCAAATTCATTATTACGGTTCGTTTAGTGAAAAACGAATGTTCCGTTTATTATATAATTAAATAACGTTCGATATAAAACGTAAATTATATGAAAGAATAGGTTTAATATTCGTTTTTAGTTTAGTAATTGTACATTATGAAACTCACTCAATTAAGAAAAAAGCATCGGGTCACGTTCCGATGCTTTTTTGTACTATTACATTGATTCTGCTTGTGATATGTTTTGTATGTTAGGAATAACGTGATCGAAGCTTGGTTCCTGTACTAGTTCACGTTGTAGCGCTAGATCTAATACTTCTTGGAATTGTTTAACTGGAATGATTTCAATTCCTTCAATCTCTTTAATGATTGATTGCATATTTTCGTCTGGAATTATAACTCTTTTTGCTCCTGCTTGTTTGGCTGCTTTAATTTTCGGTATAACCCCACCTATTGGTTTAACAGCACCATGAATACTAATTTCTCCTGTCATTGCCACCGTATTCCTCACAGGAATTTTAAAGATTGCCGAATATATACCCGTTGCCATCGCTATCCCAGCTGATGGCCCGTCAATGGGAATGCCACCAGGAAAATTGACATGAATGTCGAAGTCAGCAGCTGGTACACCTAATGATCGAAGTACAGTAATAACATTTTCAACAGAACCTTTTGCCATACTTTTTCTACGAATAGATTTACCTTGTCCACCAATACTTTCTTCTTCAACAATTCCAGTAATATTAACGGTTCCTTTTTTCTCTTCTGCTGGTATAGCAGTTACTTCTATTTCTAATAAAGCTCCACTATTCGGTCCATAAACAGCTAGTCCGTTTACGAGGCCGAGTCTAGATTCTTCTTTAATCTTACTTTCGTATCTAGGCGTAAGTTGGCTAGAATGAATAACCCATTCAATATCAGCAAGAGTTACATTTGATCGATCTTCTGTTATGGCAAGACCAGCTGCAATTTGCATCATGTTCACCACTTCACGACCATTTCTTGTATATGTAGCTAATAGTTCTATTCCATGTTCATCCGCTGTCATAAAAATCTTCGACACTGAATTTTTAGCAACTGCAATTAATTCATCTTTATCTAGCTCTCTAAAAAATACTTCCATACAACGTGAGCGTATAGCTGGTGGAATTTCATTTGGTGTTCTTGTTGTAGCACCAACTAAACGGAAGTCTGCAGGTAAACCATTTTGGAATATGTCATGAATATGTGTAGGAATTTGATTATTTTCTTCACTGTAATAGGCACTTTCTAAAAATACTTTTCGATCTTCTAATACTTTTAATAGCTTATTCATTTGAATAGAGTGTAGTTCACCAATTTCATCAATAAAAAGCATTCCACCGTGCGCATGAGTAACAGCACCTTGTTTCGGTTGTGGGATACCAGCTTGCCCCATTGCTCCTGCACCTTGATAGATAGGATCATGTACTGAACCAATTAAAGGGTCTGCTATCCCTCTCTCATCAAATCTTGCGGTTGTTGCGTCTAATTCAATAAAAACGGCACTCTGTTTAAAAGGTGATTTATTGTTGCTTTTTGCTTCTTCTAAAACAAGTCTCGCTGCTGCAGTTTTTCCAACACCAGGGGGGCCATAAATGATAACATGCTGTGGGTTAGGTCCACAAATAGCTGCTTTAAGCGCTTTTATGCCATCTTCTTGCCCTACGATATCATTAAATGATGTAGGTCTTACTTTTTCCGCTAACGGTTCTGTCAATGATATGCTACGCATTTTTCGGAGTTGGTCCATTTCTTTTTTTGATTCTTTATCAATGGAAACCTTTTGAGTTCGTTGATTTTTTAGCAAATTCCAAAAGTAAAGTCCAATAATCACTCCGAAAAACAATTGTATAAACAGTGCAATCCCTGTCCAAGTCATAGTTTCCCTCCTGCAAAAATACATGTTGTAATTAATGCTAGTATCTCCGTGGAAAACGTGGAATAAACCACTAAAAATGATTTGGATAAAATATGTAATTTTGATTTTTAAATTAGCCAATTTTTTCATCTGCATGCATAATTGAACGGTTTGTGATGAGCACTATTTTGTTTTGGACTAGACAACAAATAGTTCCCATAGCGGTTTTTATAGCCATCTTGCTTCGAAATTAGCACTAAGTTGGTCCTCATAAAGTAGCCAGAGAGGAATCACCTTAAAGTTTCTATCTACATTACATAAGTTTATATTTGTATTGTATTAAACTAGTCTAAAACTTTCTAACAACAAAAAAAGCGTACTTTTACATATTAAAGTAAAAATACGCTTTTTATTATTATGCAGAAGTTTTTTTGTCTTCTTTTAGTTCGGAACCGTCATCTAGCATTAGCTTTGGTGTTATATTGTCTGTTACTGTTTCAGCTGTAATAATACATTTTTTGATGTCATCTCTGGAAGGAAGTTCGTACATTACATCAAGCATGATGCCTTCAATGATAGAACGAAGTCCACGTGCACCAGTTTTTCGTTCGATTGCTTTTTTCGCAATTTCAACAAGTGCATCTTCTTCAAATTCTAACTCAACGTCATCTAAATCTAACATTTTGGAATATTGCTTAACTAAAGCATTTTTAGGTTTTGTTAAAATTTCAACTAACGCAGACTCATCAAGTTGCTCTAAGCTAGCAATTACCGGTAGACGCCCAATAAATTCCGGAATTAAACCGAATTTTAATAAGTCTTCTGGTAATACCTTAGATAAAAGTTGCGTTTGTTCTTCTTCTGTCATTTTACTTTCAGTACCGAAACCAATTACTTTTTTACCTAAACGGCGTTTAATAATTTGTTCGATACCGTCAAATGCTCCACCACAAATAAATAAGATATTTGTTGTATCAATTTGAATAAACTCTTGGTGTGGATGCTTTCTTCCACCTTGAGGAGGAACGCTAGCAACTGTACCTTCTAGAATTTTCAGTAAAGCTTGTTGAACACCTTCACCTGAAACATCACGAGTGATCGATGGGTTTTCAGATTTACGTGCTACCTTATCAATTTCGTCAATGTAAATGATACCTTTTTCTGCTTTTTCTACATCATAATCGGCCGCTTGGATTAATTTTAAAAGAATGTTCTCTACATCTTCTCCTACATAACCAGCTTCAGTTAATGATGTCGCATCTGCGATAGCAAATGGTACATTTAAAATACGAGCTAACGTTTGTGCAAGTAATGTTTTACCACTACCAGTTGGACCGATTAGGGCAATATTACTTTTAGCTAATTCTACTTCATCAATTTTACTATTTGAGTTAATACGCTTGTAATGGTTGTAAACCGCTACTGATAGCGCCTTTTTAGCAGACTCTTGCCCAATTACGTACTCATCAAGAATTTGACGAATTTCTTTAGGTTTTGGCACATCTTTAAACTCTACTTCTTCTTCTGTACCTAATTCTTCTTCTACGATTTCTGTGCATAATTCAATACACTCATCACATATGTATACTCCTGGACCAGCTACTAATTTTCTAACTTGGTCTTGGGTTTTCCCACAAAAAGAACATTTTAATTGTCCTTTTTCATCGTTAAACTTAAACATAATGTTTCACCCCTTATCATTTCTCTCTCATCTCGTCCATCTGCTTTTATAAATATTCTATTATTATGTACTGCATTTTACCACATCTTTACTTAACAATGGTAATAATATCTCTTTAAAACATTATGTATGGACTTTAAAAATAGAGTCTGTACTATTGTATCCATCCTTATATGAAATAACACACGCAGAAGGAGTAGAAATGGCCGAAACTTAGAATGTAAATATTAATTTATTGTACAAAACAAGGCACGAGTTAAATCGCGCCTTGTTTCTTATTTACTATTATGCAACATCTTTACTGTTTTCTACAAGTAGATCCATTGCTTTTCTAATTTTTAAATCTTCTTTTACGCCTTCAATGCTACCTAATGCTTGTTTAATTTGTTCAATAGGCATGTTGTACATTGCAGACATTTTTTCTAACTCTTCGTTCGCTTCTTCTTCCGTAACTTCAATGTTTTCTGCTACTGCAATCGCTTCTAATGTTAAGTTCATTTTTACGCGTTTAGCAGCATCTTCTTTCATTTGTCCACGAAGAGCTTCTTCGTCTTGACCTGAGAATTGGAAGTAAAGTTCAAGATTCATACCTTGCATTTGAAGGCGTTGTTCGAATTCGCGAACCATACGGTCAACTTCTGTGTTAACCATTGCTTCTGGAATTTCTACTTCTGCATTTTCAGTAGCTTTTTCCACTAAAGTATCTTTTAAGTGGTTTTCAGCATCTTGCTTTTTAGAAGTTTCTAAACGCTCTCTTGTTTTTGCTTTAAGTTGTTCTAAAGATTCTACTTCTTCATCAACTTCTTTAGCAAACTCATCGTCTAATGCTGGTAATTCTTTTGTTTTGATTTCATGTACAGTAACTTTGAATACAGCTGGTTGACCAGCTAAGTTTTCAGCATGGTACTCTTCAGGGAAAGTTACTTCTACGTCTTTTTCTACTCCAGCTTCTAAACCAACTAATTGATCTTCAAAACCTGGAATGAATTGACCAGAACCAATTTCAAGGGAGTAGTTTTCACCTTTTCCACCTTCAAATGCTTCATCGTTAACGAAACCTTCGAAATCCATTACTACTGTGTCGCCGTTTTCAACTGCGCCACTTTCTTTTACAACAAGCTCAGCTTGACGCTCTTGTAATGTTTTTAATTCTGCATCTACTTCTTCGTCTGTTACAGTAGCTTCTAATCGTTCTACCTCTAACCCTTTGTAGTCGCCTAATTTAACTTCTGGCTTAACAATAACTTTAGCAGTGAAAACTAAAGGTTGGTTTTTAGCCATATCTTGAACATCGATTTCTGGACGATCTACTGGCTCAATTCCAGCTTCAACAATTGCACTAGCATATGCTTCTGGAAGAATGATGTCTAGAGCGTCTTGGAATAAAGATTCCACGCCGAAACGTTGTTCAAACATTCCACGAGGCATTTTCCCTTTACGGAAACCTGGAACATTAACTTTTTGTACTACCTTTTTAAAAGCTTCGTCAAGACCTTTATTAACAGTTTCTGCATCAACTTCTACTGTTAATACGCCTTCATTACCTTCTAATTTTTCCCATTTTGCAGACATTGATTTTCCCTCCAACAATCTATTTTCGAAATGATAATGGTCAGTCTAACCTAATGAAACTAACATTACCTATTCTGCACACTACTTATATGTAGGTGGTACATGTACATAGCGATTAAATTTTCCCTATGTCATAAGGTCTAATTACTGTATTCCCATATCTACATAAATTTAAAATATGATTTATATACAGTTTACAACCATTATATTATAACACATGATTCTTTTTCTTCAACAATAACGATTATAATTGTAAATATGAAAATTCTTCAAGTTTTACAATTGTATCTCTGATTGTGGATAGTTGATTTATGTCCACATCGTAATCTAGTGCAACATGGTCAAGTTCCGCAGTAAAACCGTAATATTCGTTTCCTAAACTATGTAATGCCGCAGCCCATACTTTAGCGTTTTCCCCTTCTAATGTAAGCGGAAAAAGTACAGCATGTAAACGAACAATCATATCCTGTAGTGTGTCAAACATTGTAGGATTGTTCGAGTTTATTTTATCATCAAGAATAGACTCCACACTTAGTAAAAATGATGACTTTGTATCAAAATTTAGTTCAATTGGCTTTACTTTAATTGTTCGACTAAGCTTTTGAACGGTAACTTCTATATTCCATTCTTGTTCCATTAGAACATTCAATAAAAATGTTTTTAATACTGGATGTCGATTGGAATCCTCTAAGTAATTTAATATGTATTCTTTATACGGTCGTACGTGTAAATGTTTTAGTTGTTGAATGATCATATATTGTTTTTGAGTGTCGCCATTTATTAATTCGTCTATTTGAAGCTGACCATCTTTTGTTTCGTCTTTTAGTTTTTCGCTCTGTTCTTCATATGGAAGCATCTTTCTTGCAAATTCTAAAAGTTGATAAAACGTTTGTGCTTGTTGGGCTGGTATTCTTTCTTCTTGAAGGATTGCTTCAATCGTGAGTTTCACTTCTTCATACTCTTTTAATTGGATGAGGATCGTGATATACATTTGTAATGTATGAAAATAGTCTCCAATGTCTTCTTGTAATAGTCTTTTGCACCTTTGTTTCGCTTCCTGTAAGTCTCCTGTTTCCATTAGGCAAACGATGATACCTAATTCCACTTCTGCAGGTGCAAATTCAAAGTCTTGTGCTTCTTCGAATAGCTTTAAGGCGTCATGAAAATTTTTTTGCTTCATTGTTTCCATCGCTTTTTCGAGCAATCGTTGTTTTAGGTTAGGGAATTGTACGATATTTTGTTTGTCTTTTTTCATTGATCTGTACCACCCTGTTTTTTTTGTGAATTATTTGTTTAAAGTTTATCAGTAGTTGGTGGAGAGTACAAGGTGCTTTTAGTAGATAGTAATTAGAAGTTGGCTGTTAGGGGTTAGCTTATGTAGAAAAATAAAAACACCACAGAATTAAATTTATCAACACTCTTTGCAAAGTGCTCATAAACAAAATTCTATGGTGTAAAATGGCGTCCCAGGAGGGATTCGAACCCCCGACACACGCCTTAGAAGGGCGTTGCTCTATCCAGCTGAGCTACTGGGACATATTATGTTTAGGTCTTAACTTGTTAGCAATTTTTTCATGTTAACTAGCAGCGACAAGATTTATTATAGGAGAACCAAATAATAAAGTCAACACTTTTTCGTAAATTTTTCTACCATAATTTTTATAAGTCAGGGAAGTATTAATACTTCCCTGTTAAATATTAGTTTTTAAAAGAAAAAGATTTTAACAAATGACCTATTTCATTATAGTAAAGTACTGAAAAATCATTATCACTATACTCTAGTATAACATAGGATTGGTCCTTTGTCATACGAGGAAGTAGGATACTGCCTGGATTAATAAATAATATGCCATCTACCATCTCAGTCCCTGCAATATGAGAGTGTCCGAAACAAACAACTCTAGCACCTACTTCTTCCGCTCTATATTTTATTGGCATTAACGTTGATTTCACTTGATGTAGATGACCGTGTGTTATGTAAAAACGTACACCATTTACATCTTTCGTTAATTCTTGCGGATAATTCGAATCATAGTCACAGTTACCACGAACACTTTCATAATGTTTCATTGCTTCACTGTTTGCAGCTAACTCTGAATCCCCACAATGAAACAGTGCATTAACTTCAGGCGAATGCCTTTTTGCTATTTCTTTTAACAGTTCCTCATCGCCATGATTATCACTTATTATTAATACTTTCATGGAATAAAATCTCCTTGATTTTACAGTTTCTCCCAACGTTTTTCCAATCGTTCTATCGCTCTTGCACGATGGCTAATTTTATTTTTTTCTTCTTTTGAAAGTTGAGCCATCGTTTTATCTATTTCTTTTATATAAAAAATCGGATCATAACCAAAGCCATTTTCACCTTTTCGCTCTGAAGCTATAAACCCTTCACACGTTCCCCTTACCGTAAAACTTTCACCGTCTGGCATTGCAACTGCTAGTACGCAAACGAACCTGGCTGTTCTTTTTTCCGCAGGAACACCTTGCAATTTTTCTAACACTTTATCTATGTTTGCTTCGTCACTTTTTTCATTCCCAGCATAGCGTGCTGAATAAACCCCAGGTTCTCCATCTAAAGCATCCACTTCCAAACCAGAGTCATCGGCTATAACTACTACGTTAAGTGTTTTAGAAACTTCTGTAGCCTTAAGGAGCGCGTTTTCCTCAAATGTCGTACCTGTTTCTTCTACGTCTTGTATTTCTGGAAAGTCTTTTAATGATTTTACTGAATACCCTTTAGCTGAAAAAATATTTTGAAATTCTTTTACTTTGCCTTTATTATTTGTAGCAATTATTAACTCTTTCATTTCCCATCACCTATTAATGTAGCAATTTCACCTAACGCTTCTTTTTGGTGCTCTATTAATTCTAATATTCCTTCTTCTGCTAAGTCGAGAAGGTTATTTAATTGACTACGTGAGAATGTAGCTTCTTCACCAGTACCTTGGACCTCCACTAGCTCTAATTTTCCATTCATTATAACATTCATATCCACATTTGCTTTTGAATCTTCTATGTAATTTAAGTCTAAAATCTCGCCATGTTCTGGGTCAACGCCTACTGAAGTTGCCGCTAAAAAGTTATGAACAGGTAACTTCTTTATTTTTTTATCTTTTAAAAGTTTATGTAACGCAAAAACTGATGCCACATACGCACCTGTGATGGAAGCCGTTCTAGTTCCACCATCTGCTTGAATAACATCACAATCAATCCAAATTGTGCGCTCTCCTACTTTTTCTAAATCAATGACAGATCGAAGTGCTCGGCCAATTAGACGCTGAATTTCCATCGTTCTACCTGTAACTTTTCCTTTTGTTGACTCTCTCATTGTTCTTTGTTCTGTAGCTCGAGGTAACATAGAATATTCTGCTGTAATCCAACCTTTCCCTTGGTTACGCATAAAAGGAGGTACTCTTTCGTCAATACTTGCTGTACAAATAACTTTTGTATCACCGACAGAAATAAGTACAGATCCTTCTGGGTGTTTAATGTAGTTAGGAATAATTTCAACAGTACGGATTTCGTTTTTTTGTCTACCATCTACTCTTGTCATTTGCTTTGTGCTCCTTTATTTTTCACATTCATCACAAACAGAAGAAGAGGTAGCTTACGCTAACCCCTTCCAGTTTTCCTTTATAGTATATCAAAAATCAAAGATTAAAACCTTCCTGTATTCACCTTTTCAGGACGTGACACTGGTTCCGATACATTTGTACCATCTGTCGCCATTAACTCACCTTCACCGTTAACAGTGATAGAGATAGAATCAACTCCAGCTTGTTCTGTTAACGTTAGTACTAGTGCGTCCACTACAGTTTTTGAGATTTTATTTCCTTCGAAACTACCAAGAATAGATTCGTTAAAGTTTAATGTTAAATTACCATTCTCTAATTTAGGTTCCGCCATAAGTGCCACTTGCGGATTGAAGTCTCCAACTAGACCTGAAGTATAGGCTGGTCCTTGAATTAATGCCTTTACAATTGCTTCATAGTTGTTTGACTCCGAAACTTTCATACGTTTCGTAACAGGTACATAATACGTTTCTCCATCGTTAGATTCCGCTAAGAAATATAACGTTACAGGACGTGTGTTCATAATGTCTAACACTTCTGTCGTGTCATGGTTAATACCATCTGCACGGCTTAAACTATTGTTAATTGGTGTTTTATTCACAGGCATAAACTTTTGTTCATGGCCATTTACTCTTAATTCTACTTTTTCCACATTATCAAATTGCGTTAGTGTCCACGTTACAGCTTGCAAAATGGCCATTTCATCTTGTGGCTCATAGTCAGAAAATTCATTTGAGAAGTCAGCAACAATTGTGCCATCTTCTTTCAGATTGACATCCACTTCTGTTCCAGCAGGTAAAACTGCTCGAAAACCATTTGGTAACATTTCATCAACAGGTCCCCCTGTAACTAAATAGCTAAGCACTTGTTTTGCTGGTGAATCTGTAATTGGTAACATAACAGATTGAGAAACAACAAATCCATTGCTATCAATTAAATAAATTTCTCTTTCCACCATATCAGCAGCAACGTTTTCATCGCCATTATTCGATGTATCATTGTTTTCTGTATCATCTTGATATGAAACATCTGTTGGTACTTTTAATTCATTACCTGCTTTCTCATCCCCACCAAACAATCCACATCCAGCTAAAAACATTGAAGAAGCAAGCACAGAAGCAGCGGTAATCTTTAATTTTCTCTTAGACATAACTTTCCCTCCCATGACGGTTTGTACTAATATGTATACGAGCCTTAGAAAAAATTAGAACAAGCTTAACCATAAATTTTTCACCCCAAAAAATTTCAGGGAAATTACAGGCACCTGTAATTTCCCTGAAATAAACCCCGCTTATTTTTAGTAAGCGGGGTACGGTTTAGCTATTTACTTTTTCTAGTACGATGGTTTCAACGTTTTCGATAGATTGTTCAAATAGTTTAGATGCGATTTTTTGGAAAATCTCTTTCGGTCCTGTTGTTAAGAAAAGATGATCTTGAGATCTTGCTTTTTGGCGATTTAATAATTTCTTATAATCAAGAATAGTACTAACTTCTCTAGCAGTTTCATCTCCAGAGGAAATAATTTCCGTTGAAGGACCTACAGCTTTTTGAATGGATTCTTTAAGTAAAGGATAATGTGTACACCCAAGAATTAATGTATCGATTCCTTTATTAAGTATAGGCAATAAGGTTTCTTTAACAACTTGGTCTGGAAGCTCTCCCTCATATTCGCCGCTTTCCACTAATGGAACAAATGGAGGACAAGCTAAACTTTCTACTAGCACTTCTGAGTTTATTGTTTTTAATGCATTTTCATATGCACCACTCGTTATCGTACCTACTGTACCTATAACACCTACATGCCTATTTGATGTAACTTTAAGCGCCGTTCGTGAACCTGGTTCAATAACACCGATAACTGGAATAGGTAATCTATCACTTATTTCATCCAACGCTACAGCAGTTGCAGTATTACAAGCAATTACTAACATTTTAATGTCATGGTGTAGTAATAGGTAATTTGTCATTTCCCATGTGAATTCTCGAACTTCTTCTTTATTTCTCGGGCCATAAGGACACCGAGCTGTATCTCCTAGGTAGATGATTCTTTCTTTCGGCAATTGCCTCATTATTTCTTTTGCAACAGTAAGGCCACCTACTCCAGAATCAATAACTCCAATCGGTCTTTGCAAAAAATATCCCTCATTCTTTCATATCTTGATGTAAACGCGATAAACATTTTTCTAAAACTAATATTTCTTCAGGAGTGTAGTTCACTAATATTCCTTGTAAATATTCTTGACGTTTCTTTACTACCTCCGCGATAATTCTTTCACCTTCTTCTAGAAGATGAATACGTACTACTCTACGGTCATTTGGATCTTTTACACGTTGGACTAATTCGTTCTTTTCCATACGGTCCACTAAATCTGTCGTTGTACTACAAGCTAAATACATTTTAGTAGATAGCTCTCCAATTGTCATATCTCCGCCTTCTAATAACCATTGTAAAGCAACGAATTGTGGAGGCGTAATCGTATAATTACTTAAGATTTCGCGTCCTTTTTGTTTTACTAAAGTAGCGATATATCGTAATGACTTTTCAATATTTGCTACTGATTTTTCGTTTTTAATAACATTTTGTTGTTGTGTCATTCTCTACCCTCTTCCCCTATATTGATATGTATAAACATCAGCTGAAGCTTGTACAATTTTTTGTTAGGTCATGGCTGATAATCTTTCTAAAATAGATATGTTTACTAAACAATAACTTATGTTCACTTATCATTTTCTTATTTTTCTATGAAAATTGCAAGGTATTCTCGATAATAAAAGCACTAAACCTAGTTTTTTAAGCTGACGAAAAAAGGAAAGGGCATCATGAATTTATGTGAAATAAGAGGTTCCATGTTGTTCAAGATAACCTTCCCTCTTGTCAGCTTTGCAAGTGGTTAAAGCTCTAGCTCTCCCATACGAAGTAGCTCGACAACTGCTTGAGATCGCCCCTTAACTCCAAGCTTTTGCATAGCGTTTGAAATATGGTTCCGAACTGTTTTTTCGCTTATGAATAACTCTCCCGCGATTTCTTTCGTTGTTTTATCTTGTACTAACAGTTCAAAAACTTCTCTTTCTCTTTTAGTGAGCAATGGCTTTGGTTGAAACTCTTTCTCCTTCAATGAATGTAACCCTCCTTGCCTTAGCCAGAGCTGAACATCGTGGATGGGTGGATATTTAGTCATGGTATAATATGTGAAAATGTTGGTTAAAGTTACAGTTGAAAGAACAGATTTAAGGATTTTTTTTAGTAAACATACCTAATGAAACTGGCTCAAATATTTTTTGATACTGCTGTAAAGAATTTATCTTTCATTTCTGCTGTCCAAGGGTCACCTTTACCAGTTTGTTTGTTTAACTGGACCATTCGCCCTCTTCCTACAAAACAAACATCTCCATTATCCTTTAATCCCATATAATGCAGATCGACAGAAGATGTTCCAATATCATTTGCTTTAACGAACACTCTAATCTGTTCACCAAAGTAAACCTGATTCACATAATCACATTGGAGATCTGCAACTACCGGTATTGTATTACTTGAAGGCATTGCCCATTCTTGCATAAAGCCAAGATTCTTGAAATATTCGATTCTAGCTTCTTCGAAATATACAAACGGCACAGTATTATTCATATGACCAAACATATCTGTTTCGGAAAATCTTACTTTAATAAGATGACTGAATGAGAACTCATTCATCCAATTGGAAAAGTCGTTAATATAATTTATCTTTTTCAATTTATTCAACTCCTATTTTTTGAAGGTTCATTGAGGTAGTATTCTGTGAGGAAATAGATAGAATAAAACGCCTCTTCATATAGAGGCGTTTTATAATAGTATTAAACTTCGTCACTTCCGAAGAAGTTACGGAACATTTGGAAAGTAGTATCACGGTTTAGTGCAGCAATCGATGTAGTTAAAGGAATACCTTTTGGACATGATTGAACACAGTTTTGGGAGTTACCACAGTTAGCTAACCCACCATCACCCATAATCGCATTTAAACGTTCACCTTTATTCATTGCACCAGTTGGATGTGCGTTGAATAGACGAACTTGAGATAATGGAGCAGGTCCGATGAAGTCAGATTTGCTGTTCACATTTGGACATGCTTCTAAACATACTCCACACGTCATACATTTAGAAAGTTCATAAGCCCATTGACGCTTTTTCTCTGGCATACGAGGTCCAGGTCCAAGATCATACGTTCCATCGATAGGAATCCATGCTTTAACCTTTTTCAAAGAATCAAACATACGACTTCTATCAACTTGTAAGTCACGTACTACTGGGAATGTCTTCATCGGTTGAAGTCTGATTGGTTGCTCTAATTGATCAACAAGCGCCGTACAAGACTGACGAGGCTTTCCGTTGATAACCATAGAACATGCTCCACAAACTTCTTCTAAACAGTTCATATCCCAGTTGATTGGTGTTGTTTCTTTACCATCTGCGTTCACTGGATTACGACGAATCTCCATTAATGCAGAAATTACGTTCATATTTGGTCGATAAGGTAAATTAAATGTTTCTTCATATGTTTTACCATCTGGACCATCTTGACGCTCAATGATAAAAGTAACCATTGTTTCTGTAGCCATCATTATTTCCCCCCTATTTTTTCTTTGTGTAGTCACGCTTACGTGGCGGAATTAGTGACGTATCTACATCCTCATAATGGAATGCTGGAGCAGATTTAGCGCCAGTAAATTTAGCCATTGTAGTCTTTAAGAACTCTTCATCGTTACGATCTGGGAATTCTGGTTTATAGTGAGCTCCACGGCTTTCGTTACGGTTGTAAGCACCAATTGTAATAACACGAGCAAGTTGTAACATGTGGGATAATTGACGAGTGAACGCCGCTCCTTGGTTGCTCCATCTTGCAGTATCGTTAATATTGATGTTTTCATAACGCTCTAATAACTCTACGATTTTCTCATCTGTTTTTAATAGCTTGTCGTTGTAACGTACAACAGTTACGTTATCCGTCATCCACTCACCAAGCTCTTTATGAAGTACATAAGCATTTTCTGTACCATTCATGCTCATGATGTTGTTCCATTTTGCTTCTTCTTCTTTTACATAACGATCGAATAGGGAAGAAGATAAAGAATCAGCAGACTTTTCTAAGCCCTTCATATATTCAACAGCTTTAGGTCCAGCTACCATACCACCATAAATAGCAGAAAGTAATGAGTTAGCACCTAAACGGTTTGCACCATGTTGGGAGTAATCACACTCACCTGCTGCGAATAATCCAGGAATGTTTGTCATTTGATCATAGTCAACCCAAATTCCACCCATAGAATAGTGAACCGCTGGGAAGATTTTCATTGGTACTTTACGTGGGTCATCACCCATGAACTTTTCATAAATCTCGATAATACCACCAAGTTTAATGTCTAGTTCTTTCGGATCTTTATGAGAAAGATCTAAGTAAACCATGTTTTCGCCGTTAATACCTAACTTTTGGTTAACACACACATCAAAAATTTCACGAGTTGCGATATCACGTGGTACTAGGTTTCCGTATGCAGGATATTTTTCCTCTAGGAAGTACCAAGGTTTACCGTCTTTATATGTCCAAACACGTCCACCTTCACCACGAGCACTTTCACTCATTAGACGTAACTTGTCGTCTCCAGGAATTGCTGTTGGGTGAATTTGAATGAATTCTCCGTTTGCATAGTATGCACCTTGTTGATATACGATGGAAGCTGCTGCCCCTGTATTAATAACAGAGTTTGTAGACTTACCAAAGATAATACCAGGTCCACCTGTTGCCATAATAACAGCGTCTGCAGGGAATGATACGATTTCCATTGATGTTAAGTTTTGTGCAACAACTCCACGACAAATTCCTTCATCATCAATGATAGAACCTAAAAATTCCCAACCTTCATACTTTGTTACTAAACCAGAAACTTCATGACGACGTACTTGCTCGTCTAGTGCATAAAGTAACTGTTGACCAGTCGTAGCTCCAGCGAATGCTGTACGGTGATGTTGTGTACCTCCGAAACGACGGAAATCTAGTAATCCTTCTGGAGTACGGTTAAACATAACTCCCATACGGTCTAATAAGTGAATAATTCCAGGTGCAGCTTCACACATTGCTTTTACAGGTGGTTGGTTAGCTAAAAAGTCTCCACCGTATACGGAATCATCAAAGTGTTCAAGAGGAGAATCTCCTTCACCTTTCGTGTTTACCGCCCCGTTAATTCCACCTTGGGCACACACTGAGTGAGAACGTTTTACTGGAACTAATGAAAATAAATCTACAGGAACGCCAGCTTCTGCTACTTTTATAGTCGCCATTAAACCAGCAAGTCCACCGCCGACAACAATAACTTTTTTACTCATCTTGGTAACTCACTCCTTTTTCTAATGCTAGTTGCGTATTATACGAATGCTAGTAATGCTCTTACTCCAACGTAAGAAAGGGCAAAGAAAATACCAATCGTTACGTAAGTAGCAATCATTTGAGAACGAGGAGTTACAGTAATACCCCAGCTTACTAAGAATGACCATAAGCCATTTGCAAAGTGGAAAATCGTTGCAATTACACCAACAATATAGAACCAGAACATAGCTGGAGAAGCTAAAATCTCAGCCATCATATTGTAGTTAACATCTGCTCCAAGTGCAGCAGCAATTCTCGTTTCCCATACGTGCCATACAACAAATATTAATGTAATAACTCCAGTGATACGTTGTAATGCGAACATCCAGTTACGTACATAGCCATATTTACTTACATTGTTTTTCGCAGTGAATGCAATGTATAATCCGTAAATAGCATGGAATAAAATAGGAAGTGCAATTACAAAAATTTCTAAAACGTAACGAAACGGCAAGTTTTCCATAAAGTGTGCCGCGTTGTTAAAAGCTTCTGGCCCTCTTGTAGCAAAGTAGTTAATAACTAAATGCTGAATTAGGAAGAGTCCCACAGGAATTACCCCTAGTAGTGAATGGAGTCTTCTTAATAAGAATTCATTATTTTGAGCCATTTCTGTACCCCCTTTTTCGTGTAAAAAATAGATTAGATGTTAGTAAGATTCCGTTTCACTATTATAGTGAAAAACTTCTCAATCTCTGCCCATCCTTGTTTAAATTTTCGATAAAATGAAAGCCTTTGCATATTTATCGACAATTCTTCGACAAGTTTTATTTTACTCCCATGTATACCGAGCGTCAAGGAAAGGTGGGCATAAATTGTAATTTTATAAAATCTTTTATTAACTTACATCGATAAGCTAGGGAAATAATATTTTACTAGAATGAAATCATTCCATTGCTTCATTTCTGAAATTAGTGGGAATGGTATATAATAATGATTGGTGAAAAGAAAGTGGGGAATTATTTATGAGTAATGAATCAATAAACGAAACAGTAGAAAAAGTTAAAGTGCCCGCCTTTGGATACGAATTATTGCGTGAAGTATTACTTCCAGAAGTATTCGGCAAAGATCATGCCCAGTTGATGTATTGGTCTGGTAAACAACTAGCAAGAAAGTTCCCTTTATCTACTATAGATGAAATTATTTCCTTTTTCGATGAAGCAGGTTGGGGAAATTTACATATTCAGGATGAAAAGAAATATGAAATGACGTTTGTGTTAGAAGGTGGATATGTTGCTAGAAGATGTGATGTAAATAAAGATGCATCCTTCCAATTAGAAGCAGGATTCATTGCCGAGCAAATACAGCGCATGAAAGATAAAACAACGGAAGCTATAGAAGAAATAAAAAAGAAAAATAAAAGAGTTATTACGGTTCAGTGGGATAAGTAGTTATTATAGGTTATTACGGAGTCAGATAGGTTAAAGAAAAGAGCTGCCCAGGATTTTTATAAGATTCTGGGCAGTTTTTTTCTATTGTTATTGATCTTGTATATGAAGTTCATCTTTTGCTTTTTTCTTGGGCTAGTTGAACTTCATCAGCCTTATGAAGTTCATCTGACTCTTTTTTCTGGGGCTAGTTGAACTTCATCGAGCTTATGAAGTTCATCTGGCTCTTTTTTATGTGGCTAGTTGAACTTCATCGGGCTTATGAAGTTCATCTGGCTCTGGGGCTAGTTGAACTTCATCGAGCTTATCAAGTTGGCTCTTTATTCTGAGGCTAATTTAACTACATCAGCCTTATCAAGTTCACTTTCTCATTTTTCCTTGATCAAAATGAACTTCATCAGCCTTATCAAGTTCATTTTCTCTTTTTTCTTTGAGCAAAATGAACTTCATCGGCATTATCAAGTTCATTTTCTCTTTTTTTCTTGAGCGAAATGAACTTCGTCAGCCTTATCAAGTTGAAAATGAGCTTCATCGTGATGTCTTCAATCTCGCACCTTACAAAACCTATTAATTAGGCCTTTAATTCTTCTACCGCACCTTCTCCTAATTCAAACGCTACGTGTAATGCTTCAACTGCATTTAGCATTTTCTCTTCATCTACAACTGTAGATACTTTAATTTCTGACGTACTAACCATCTTCACATGAATACCTTCTGTAGCTAACACCTGGAACATTTCAGCTGCAACACCAGGGTTGGAGATCATGCCAGAGCCTACAATAGATACTTTAGCTAAGTTACTCTCTTGTTCAATATGTGTAAAGGCTAAATGCTCACGATAGTTTTCTAACACATCCACTGTTCCCTTCACATCATTCGTTTTTACAGAGAAAGAAATGTTTGTTGTATCTTTATCTAGAATAGATTGAATAATAATATCTACATTTATTCCGTGTTTTGCAAGCGTTGTAAAAATAGTTGATAATGTGTGTAATTCATTAGGTAATCCACAAACTGTCACTCTCGTTATTTGATCTTCAAACGCAATCCCTCTAATTACTAAACTCTTTTCCATTGAAACTTCCTCCTCAATAATTGTACCTTCTTCATTTTCCATACTTGAACGAACAACAAGCTTTACCCCATAGTTTTTCGCAAACTCCACTGCGCGAGGATGAAGTACGCCTGCACCTAAATTTGCTAATTCTAACATTTCATCGTAGGAAATTGATGGTAGTTTACGGGCTGATTCTACATATCGTGGATCAGTCGTAAAAACGCCAGTAACATCTGTATAAATATCACACTTCCTAGCTTTCAATGCTGCTGCTAAAGCAACCGCTGATGTATCTGAACCGCCACGACCTAGCGTTGTAATTTCATTATTAGAAGTAATCCCTTGGAATCCTGCAACAATAACGACTTTTCCATTATTTAAATGCTCTATAACATTATCCGTTTCTATATCCGTAATTCTTGCGTTTCCGTGTACGGGCTCTGTACGGATACCCGCTTGCCATCCAGTCAGCGATACAGCTTCATAACCTTTTACTTGTAGCGCCATTGAAAGTAATGAAATAGTAATTTGCTCTCCAGTAGAAAGTAACATGTCCATATCACGTTTACTTGGCTCAGCATTTATTTCTGACGCAAGTTTCACTAATTGATCTGTTGTTTTACCCATCGCAGATACTACTACTACTACTTGGTGACCATTTTTCACTTCATTAATTACTTTTTCTGCAACATTTTGGATGCGTTCTACTGATCCAACAGAAGTTCCACCAAACTTTTGTACAATGATTGACATGCTATTCATCCTTTTCTATTTACTAAATTTTTTTCATAATGTTAGACAGGGAAGCTAAATTTTCGCAATAAAAAAACAGCAATGAGCTAATTCTCATTGCTGTGATAGATTAAATAAAAATAACCGTTCACGCACTTGAGATAGCCCTCCAAGTAGATTAAACCTACCTGACAGTCCTACATTTCTTAAACGCAGAACCAGCAAAAAAAGTTAAGAGTCATTTTTTACTTCGGCGAATCTCCCCTTTTTGTAACGTTCTCAGAAGCTCTTACTTCTCCCGCTACATACTCATTGAGTTCGCACCTCTATCTTACTTCAGATTGAAGTTTGTACATTATGAAATTCATACAAAGTATATCAAACTATGAAAGAAGTTACAATTCTTAATTTTCATTTCTTAAGTGTTGGAAAATATTTTCTGCTGCTTTTAATGGGACTCCCGCTTTTTGTAACTCTTCTATAGAAGCTTCTTTTATTTTTGTAATGGACCCAAAATGTTTCAATAATGCTTTTTTCCGCTTCTCACCAACACCCTCAATCCCATCTAAAGAAGATTGAAAAACGGACTTAGATCGGAGTTGGCGGTGAAAAGTGATAGCAAAGCGGTGCACTTCATCTTGTATTCGTTGTAGTAAATAAAATTCTTGGCTATTTCTATCTAATCTCACCAATTCGAAATTATCGCCTGAAATAAGTTCACTCGTTCGATGTTTTTCATCTTTCGATAAACCTGCAAGTGGAATAAACAAATTCAACTCATTCTCTAATACATCTTTCACTGCTTGGATATGCCCTTTACCACCATCAATAATGATAAGATTAGGAAGTGCCAATCCCTCTTTCAACGCTCTCGAATATCGCCTTCTAACGACTTCTCTCATCGATTCGTAATCATCAGGTCCTTTTACTGTTTTAATTTTATATTTTCGATAATCTTTCTTATTAGGCTTTCCATCAATAAATACTACCATTGCCGAAACTGCATCTGTACCTTGAATATTCGAGTTATCAAAAGCTTCAATGCGTAATGGAGCTTTAATACCGAGCTTTGCACCAATATTTTCAACTGCTTTAATCGTTCTATTTTCATCTCGTTCTATTAATGTGAATTTTTCTTTTAATGCAACGTTCGCATTTTTTTCTGCTAAAGTGACTAACTGTTTTTTCTTTCCTCGTTGAGGCAGATATATTTTTGTATCTAATAACTTTTCTACTAATTCTATTTCAATTGTAGATGGTAAATAGATTTCTTTTGGTACGAAATGGCTTGCTTTATCATAAAATTGGCCAATGAAAGTTAAGAAGTCTTCTTCAGGTTCATTGTATATCGGAAACAAAGAAGCTTCACGCTCAATAAGTTTCCCTTGTCGAATAAAGAAAACTTGAACACACATCCAACCTTTATCAACCGCATAGCCAAATACATCTCTATCTACAAAATCATTCATCTCCATTTTTTGCTTTTCCATTGTTGCTTCTATGTGTAATATTTGATCTCGAAATTCTTTTGCTCGCTCAAAATCTAGTTGTTCAGCTGCAGTTGTCATCTTTTCTGTTAGTTCTTGTTTAATTTCTTTATAACCACCATTTAAAAATCGAACAATCTCGTCTACAATTTGTTTGTTTGTTGTTTCTGTTACTGTTTCAACACATGGTGCTAAGCACTGTCCCATATGAAAATACAAACAAACTCTATCTGGTAGAGTAGAGCATTTTCTTAAAGGATAAATTCTATCTAATAATTTTTTTGTTTCATTTGCAGCTTGTACATTTGGATATGGGCCAAAATATTTCCCTTTATCTTTTTGAACTTTCCTAGTAATTATTAATCTAGGATGGCGATCTGATGTGATTTTAATAAACGGATATCGTTTGTCATCTTTTAACATGACGTTATATTTAGGACTATGTTTTTTTATTAAATTAAGTTCTAATATAAGTGCTTCAATATTAGAAGAGGTGACGATATATTCAAAGTCAACTATCTCATTGACTAGTCTTAATGTTTTTCCATCATGAGAGCCCGTGAAATAAGATCGAACACGATTTTTTAACACTTTGGCTTTACCAACATATATAATAGTACCTTGTTCGTCTTTCATTAAATAACAGCCTGGTTGGTCGGGTAATACGGCTAATTTTTCTTTAATTAATGTGTTCACTCTTATCCCCCCGTTCTTCTCGATTTTGCATAACGATATTTTATCATAATTTCTTTTAAAAAGAAGCATTCAACTCTTCCCGAGTTCGACATAATTTCCCAAGAAATTTTTTAAAACCTAAGCATAAAGTATTGGATACTAATCGTTGCTGTTCGCTGTAGTACTCGCTATCCGCGGGTGGTCTCGGGATCCTCCTCGGAGCATGCGCCTGTGGGTCTACCTTGATGCACTTCTCCGCAGGAGTCTCCTACTACAGTGAACAGCAACTTCACTTCCGTATATTCCCAAGAAAAACGAAAGAAATGAAAAAAGCCTAGCATAGGCTAGGCTTTTTTCGTGTTTATTATAGGTGTTTGTTTAATAATTCAGCTAGAGCTTCTTTCGGTTGGAAACCAACTGTTTTATCTACAACTTCACCATTTTTTAATACTAATAAAGTTGGGATACTCATAACGCCGAATTGACCAGCTGTTTCTTGGTTTTCATCAACGTCAACTTTCGCGATCTTCACTTTGTCACCCATGTCTGCATCTAACTCTTCTAATACAGGTGCGATCATTTTACAAGGTCCACACCAAGGTGCCCAGAAGTCTACTAAGACTACACCTTCGCCAGTTTCTTGCTTAAAGTTTTGGTCTGTTACGTTTAAAATTGCCAATTCAAATACCTCCTAATATACGTTGAATATAACGTAGGATGAAGCAAGCTTTTAATTTACTTGGAAAAACTTTCTTCTTACTACATACGAAAAGTATAGCATTTCGTAAAGAAAGTTACTAATTATATGCTTCATGAATTAGTTTTTCCTGTGAATATTTAATCATCCATAAAAGAATAAAAAACCTCTGTATGAGGTTTTTTATGTGCAAAGGTTAATTTCAGTCCACTAATGCCACTAATTCGGATTGAATATCAAATGATACTACAGCTCCAATTTCAATATCTTGATTTACAGGTGCGTATAAGACCATAGGCTCTTCATTTATATCTGAACGAAGTCTTATATATAACTCTTGATACTCTCCGCTATAGGTAACTCGTTCCACTACGCCAAAATAACGTCCTTTTCCTTCTTCTACAAGCCTACAACCTTCTGGACGAATAGAGATTTTCACTTCATCCATTGATTTTTCAGTAGCTACAGGTAGACAAACCTTACCTATATGAGTTTGAACATGCTTTAAGTCTTGGTCTAGTTTTCCTGTTAATAGGTTCGTTTTTCCTACAAATTGTGCAACAAAGCAATTTTTCGGACAACGATACATTTCGCGTGGTGAAGCAACTTGTTGAATTTCTCCATCTTTCATGACTACAACACGGTCAGAAACAGCGAAAGCATCTTTTTGATCATGTGTAACGATAATTGCAGTTGTATTAGCTTTACGTAAAATGTTTGTAATGTCAAAACGCATTCTTTCTCTAAGTCCCGCATCTAGATTACTAAATGGCTCATCCATCAGTACTACTAATGGTTTCGGTGCAAGTGCTCTAGCAAGAGCTACACGTTGTTGTTGTCCACCAGATAATTCACTTGGAACTCTCTTTGCATAGTCAGCCAGACCAACTAACTCTAATACTTCTTGTACACGTTCTTTCTTTTCTTTTGATTTATATTTATTTAAGCCAAATGCTACATTTTTTTCTATTGTTAAATGTGGGAAAAGTGCGTAATCTTGAAAAACCATTCCAATTCCGCGTTTTTCCGGTGGAAGTGAACGACGGTGATCATACACTATCTCATTGCCAACTCTAATTGTACCAGTAGATGGTTGTTCAAAACCCGCTAACATTCTCAATGTTGTTGTTTTTCCACATCCACTAGGGCCAAGTAATGTAATAATTTCACCTTCATTTATTGATAAGTCGAGGGAATTCACTGCTGGTTGCTTGGAATTATGAAAATATTTTGTTACTTGATGTAATTGTATAAAACTCATGATTTGCCCCCCTCTTAAAATTTCTGTATATATATATTCAATGATAATGATTTTCAGTATTAATTATAGCATAGGCTATTTTTTTTCGTCAATGAAGTAAAATTAATATCGTTTTAATATTGTGTAAATTTTGTAGTTTTATAAGGAAAATTTAGATTAAATACAAACGCATATGATAGAGTTTCTTAACATAGAAAAGGACTGCCAGAAAGCACTTCTAGGCAGCCTTGTTAATTATATTTTACATTTTAAAGTTACAAATTAGATAGTCATACCCTATTTATTATCCAGTATTTTATGGAAGTAAAAAATACACAATCCGCTTACTATTATGATTAACATTGAAGCTAACGCCGCTTCTTGCACCATTTCATCACTCGCATATCTGTATGCCTGTGTTGCAAGTGTTGAAAAATTAAATGGTTGTAAGAAAAGTGTTAAAGGAAGCTCTTTTAGAATATCCACAAAAACAAGGATAAACCCACCAAATAGAGGTCCCTTTAACATTGGCACATCTACTTTATAAAAAGTTTTTACTGTAGACATTCCAAGGCTTCTAGAGGCTTCCGTAAAGCTAGTACCAATTTTTTCGTAACCCGCTTCAATCGCATTATACCCTACCGCCATGAAGCGGATGATATAAGCAGAAACAAGCATCACTAATGTTGTACGTAATACAATTGGAGTGTTCATATTAAAAAAGTTAGTAACAGACGCCAAAAATCCATCTATTGACATAAATAAAGTGATAACTGCTATAGCAATTGCTGCCCCCGGAATCGAGTAACCTAGTGTTATAATTCTTGAAAAAACTTTTGGCATCAAACCTTTGTGTAAACGTGTATAGTTGCCTACAATCAATGCAATTATTACAATAATTATGGAAGCGATAGTTGCTACAAAAACAGAATTGAAAATTAATGATATAAATTCAGCACTCCAAATTTTTTCAAACGTCATAACGCTCCAACGAGTAAGTTGAAACACTGGAATTAGAAAAGCCACTCCAAAAATTAGTGCACAATAAGCAGATACTAACCAACCTTTATATCCTTTTAAAATTTGAGGTTCAATCGGTCTAATATTCGCAGAAGTATAACTATACTGTTTCTTTCCTCTTGCTAACCTTTCTAAAACTAACACAAAAATTACGATAACCATTAATATACCTGCTAGCTTTAAAGCTGAGTCAAGATCCTTCATTCCGTACCACGTTCTGAAAATAGCAGTACTGAACGTTTGAATTCCGAAATAGCTTACTACACCATAATCATTTAAAACCTCAAGAATAACTAGCACCACTCCGCCTGTAATCGCTGCACGTGATAATGGTAATCCTGCACGAAAGAACGTTTTAAAAGGTCCACCGCCTAATATTCTACTATTCTCGAATAAAGCTGCTGATTGTTTTTCAAGGAACCCTTTTGTAATTACATAAACATAAGGATATAAAAAGATGGTAAAAATGAAAATGGCTCCCGGTATATTCATAATATTAAAATACTTTTGACTAGTGACATGAATATCAAACGTATTTCTTAACGTTGATTGAATAACACCAGTGTAATTTAATATTCCATTGTATGTGTAAGCTCCAATATAAGCGGGAATTGCTAATGGTAAAATTAACCCCCATCGAAAAAATTTTCTTAATGGAAAGTGATAATTCGAAATTAACCACGCAAGACTTGTACCAATAATCATTGTAAAAGAAGCAGTAAATATTATTAATACAACAGTATTAGTTATATAATTTTTAAGTAGATAATCTTTAATATGTTGCCAATTTTCCGTTGCCTCTGAAAAAAAATTAATACCTATTAAGATATTTGGGATTATAATAATAGAAATAAAAAAAATACTCAAGATTGCCCAAACATCAAAATGCTTTCTACTTCTTTGTAAAAATCCCAACCTAGACACATCCTTGTTTGCACTCATTTAATAATGACCTATTAATCAATGAAACTACTAATACGCTCTAAAATATATTATACAGAAATCGCATATCTAAAGAAATAGCAACTTATAGAAAAAGAAAAATACCGGCCACTATGTGCACCGGTACTTAATATTAATATTATTTCCAGCCAATTCTGTCAAAGATTCTGATTGCTTCCTGTTGATTTTTTCCTAAAACAGATAACTCAATATCTTGTTCTTTGAATTCTCCCCATGCCTTAACAGTTTCTGACCATTCAACATTAGGGTTCGCTGGATATTCATTATTACCTTCTGCAAACTTACCTTGTGCTTCTTCACTAGATAAAAACTCTAAGAACTTAATTGCATTTTCTTTATTTTTAGCATGCTTTGTTACAGCAGCTCCACTAATGTTAACATGTGTTCCTGTTGTTTCTTGGTTAGGGAAGAATACTCCAACTGCTTCTCCAATTTTTACATCAGCAGGGTCTTCTGAATTTAATAAACGCCCTACATAATATGTGTTCATGATTGCTATGTCGCCTTCGCCAGCAACAACAGCAATCGCTTGGTCTGTATCTCCACCTTGAGGAGTTCTAGCCATGTTTTCATTAATACCAGCAGCCCATTGTTCAGCTGCCTCTGGCCCCATTAGTTCAATGAAAGATGCTAAAATTGATTTATTATACATATTTTCAGAGGAACGTACTAATACTCTTCCTTTCCACTCTGGCTCAGTTAATGCTTCATAAGTAGAAAGTTCTGAAGGATCAACACGATCTTTTGCATAAACAATTACACGTGCTCTTTTTGTTAATCCAAACCATGTATTATCTACATCTCGTAATTTTTCAGGAATATTGTTAAATAAAGTCTCACTCTCAATTGCTTGAAATAGTCCATCTTCTTTTGCTACGTGTAAGTTACCAGCATCTGCAGTAATAAACACATCCGCTTCTGTATTTGCACCTTCTATGTTAATACGCTCTATTAGTTCGTCACCTTTACCTTCAATTACATTTACTGTAATACCTGTTTGTTCAGTAAATAGGTCGTAAAGCTCTCTGTCAGAATCATAGTGACGACTAGTGTATAGATTTACAACACCTGGATCTTTTTCTTCTTCTTTAACTTCTTCGTTGTTGCCGCTTTCATCTGCTACATCTTGATTCCCTTGAGCATTGTTTTCTGTTGCATTCTGTCCACAAGCTGATGTGAAAACTAGTAAGAAAGACAAGACTGCAAAGAATAAGATTTTTCTAACTGAAATATTCATTTTTATTTCCCCCAATTTAAATTATGTAGTTTTATTTGTTGTTTTTCATTGATAATGATTATCAACATCACCCACAATGATTATTATATTAGTAATGATAATCATTGTCAATGAGATTTTTTCATTTTTTTTGAATCTTTTCGTATAGGTTTTGCTTTTAGTCTTAATTTAAGCCTCTTTTCGCATATTTTGTTACTTTTCAATTAATTTAGGGATTGTTTAATCCCTTTTTAATCTAAAATTCCCTCAACGTGAACATTTCAAATTCAATAACTTCCCCATATATTTCCCCTATTCAAGCCCATTAAAAAAAGCAAGAAGGATAACCTTCTTGCTTTTTTTATCATTATTTAGTTGAGTGAATTTCATAATTACATTCACTTTATTGAAAAACAAAATTTTCGCTAATAACACTAGGACGAAATTCAAGTTTAGATTGCAATCTTAGAAGGAATAATATTGTAAAGTTCGTTTTTCGTTATAGTAGTCATACATAATGAGAGGTACTCAGTTCGTAACTAATAATTTTTTGAATTCTTCTGTTAACATTGGTACTACTTCGAATAGGTCGCCTACAATTCCGTAGTCCGCAACTTTGAAAATGTTTGCTTCTGGATCTTTATTGATTGCTACGATGATTTTTGAGTTAGACATACCAGCTAAATGTTGAATTGCACCTGAAATACCGCAAGCGATATAAAGGTCTGGCGTTACAACTTTACCTGTTTGCCCAATTTGTAAGGAGTAATCACAGTATTCTGCATCACATGCTCCACGTGAAGCACCAACAGCAGCGCCTAAAACATCCGCAAGCTCTTTTAAAGGTTCGAACCCTTCTTCGCTCTTTACACCTCGTCCACCTGCTACTACTACTTTCGCTTCAGATAAGTCTACACCTTCTGTAGCTTTTCGTACAACTTCTTTAATTACTGTGCGTAAATCTTTCACATCCACATCTAATGAAGAAACTTCACCTGTTCTAGCATCATCTTTCTCTAAAACAGCGATGTTGTTTGGACGGATTGTAGCAAATATTATTTCGCTTGTTACAATTTTCTTTTCAAATGCTTTACCAGAGAAGATTGGACGAGTGAAAACGATGTTTCCGCCAACTTCTTCTACACTAGTTGAATCTGATACAAGACCTGCACTTAACTTACTTGCAATCTTTGGAGATAAATCTTTTCCAAGAGCAGTATGACCGAATATTAATCCTTCTGGTTTTTCAGCGTCAATTACCGCCATTAATGCTTGTGAATAACCATCTGACGTGTATGTTTTTAAGTTAGCATGTTCTACCGTTACAACGCGATCTGCTCCATAAGTAATTAGTTCATTAGCTAAAGAGGAAACACTATCTCCAACTAATACAGCTACAACTTCTCCACCTTCTGCAACTGTTTTACCAGCAGCAATTGCTTCAAATGATACGTTACGTAATGAACCGTCACGAGTTTCTCCTAGTACCAAAACTTTTCTTGCCATAATTTTCTCCTCCTTGTTGTTGAGCTGTTATGCGTTAGCTGTTAGATTTGATTAATGCTTTAGCTAACAGCTGTAACTATTAGATTACTTTTGCTTCGTTTCTTAATGCAGTTACAAGTTCTTTTACTTGGTCTTGAAGATCACCTTGTAAAACTCTTCCTGCTTCTTTTTGTGGTGGTAAATAGATTTCTAATGTTTTTGTTTTTGCTTCCACATCGTCTTCTTCTAGATCTAGATCATCTAGTTCTAACTCATCTAGAGGTTTCTTTTTCGCCTTCATAATTCCAGGTAATGAAGGATAACGAGGATCGTTTAAACCTTGTTGCGCCGTTACTAATAAAGGTAATGTTGTTTCTATAACTTCAGAATCTCCTTCCACATCACGAACGATTGTTACGTTTGTTCCGTCAATGTCTAACTTCGTAATCGTTGTTACGTAAGGAATATCTAAAAGTTCTGCCACACGCGGACCAACTTGACCAGAACCACCATCAATTGCTACATTTCCACCAATGATTAAGTCTGCATCTTTATCTTTTAGGTACTCTGCTAAAATTCTAGATGTTGTGAATTGATCACCGTTTTCTACATCGTCTTCTGTATTAATAAGTACAGCTTTATCAGCACCCATCGCTAAAGCAGTACGTAGTTCTTTTTCTGCATCTTCTGTACCTACTGTAAGAACTGTAATTTCTCCGCCGTGAGCGTCACGTACGCGAATTGCTTCCTCTACTGCATACTCATCATAAGGGTTAATAATGAATTCTGCTCCATCTTCGTTAATAGCACCATTTGAAACAGTGATTTTTTCTTCTGTATCGAATGTTCTTTTCAATAATACGTAAATATTCATAACTTTACCTCCTGTTTTAACATTAAGTTTTTTGAGCTATATTACATTCATCTTATATGTTCGTATTTTATTTACTTACCATTTAAATTTTCTGGGGATTGTTCGTTTTTCGTATAGTAATTGAACATTATGAAAGTCACTCTATTAGTAAGATTCAGATATTTTAAGATAAAAAAATATTATTTTCCTTTAAACACTGGAGCTCTTTTTTCTAAAAATGCTTGAATACCTTCTTTTCCATCTTCCGAAGTAAAAACAGTTCCAAAGTAATTTGCTTCTTTTTCTACCCCTTCGTAAAAAGAAGAATCTTTTGCATATCGTCCTAGGTCAATAACCGCTGCAAGTGAGATTGGGCTTTTTGTAGCGATTTTTTTCGCCATTTTTAACGCTTCCTCAAAGAGCACCTCTTCATCAAACGCCTTGTTCGCTAATCCCCATTGAACTGCTTCTTCACCCGTGATTGGTTCACTAGTAAATAATAATTCAAAAGCTTTCGCAGAACCTATTAATCTTGGTAAACGTTGAGTACCGGCAAATCCAGGGATTAGTCCAAGTTGTAACTCTGGCAAACCTAGTTTAGCCGTTTTCGAAACTAATCGAATATGACAACCCATCGCAAGCTCAAGTCCACCACCAAGAGCTGCTCCGTGAATAGCGGCAATGATTGGTTTGGAGAAGTTCTCCATTCTTTCGAATAAATCTTGTCCAAACTTCGCTAACTTCGAGAATTCTTCACCTGTTTTCACAGTTGTGAATTCCTTAATATCAGCTCCTGCAGAGAAGAATCTGCCTTCACCGTGCAGAAGTACAGTTCGCACTTCATCATTTTTTTCTACTTTATCTAACAGCAATGTAAGCTCTTTCAAAACTAAAGAGGATAAAGCATTAGCTGGTGCACGGTTGATTGTAATGACTGCGACGTGGTTCTCTTCTCTTAGTTGAAAATAATCCATTCCCATCCCCCCTGATATGTACTATGTAAAAATATGAAACTCAGCTTTATTATAACATGAACCACGAGCAAAAGTTTGTACTCTTACTCGTGGAATGTTTAAAAATTTATTCGGAAAATTACTTAGAAGTGCATAGACCGTGTATGAACATATCGTGTACTTTTGGAACAAGTTTCGTTAAATCATATTTTTGATCATTCATTACCCATGTAGTAATGGTTTCATCCATTGTTCCAAAAATCATTTGGCGTGCTAAGCGAACATCTAAGTTTTCACGAAGTTCACCATTATTAATACCATCTTGTAAGACAGTATCTACAACGACTAAATAGTCTTTCAACACTTCGTTTATTTTCATTCTCAGTTCTTTATTGGATTGTCTTAACTCAATTTGCGTTACAATCGCTAAATGTTTGTCAGCGGCAATCATTGAGAAATGTTTTTCTACTAAAGTTAACAGTTTCTCTTTTGCAGATGTTTTATCTGCAATTTCTTCTTGAATCTTTTCGATAAAATAGCCCATTTTTTCATTAAAAAGGGATATTAATATATCTTCTTTATTTTTAAAATACAAATAAATCGTACCGTCTGCAACTCCAGCTTGTTTTGCTATTTTCGATACTTGTGCTTGATGATAGCCATTTTCTGCAATGACAATTACCGCAGCATCTATGATTTGTTTATATTTAGGTTTTTGCTGCTTCACTTTCTTCATCCCTTCAAATTAAATGAATGAATCATCATTCATAATTTTATAATACTGCACAGTGTTCCTTCTGTCAATTAATATATTACCAAATACTTTATATGCTGGCTACAGAAAATGTCAAAATGAACTTGTCCACCTTTAGTGAAAAAAGAGTGATGATGTCTCCATCATCAGAGGACTTATTTTGCTATTTTTTCTTTTTCTTCCTCTACCAATGATCGCCTTAATATTTTTCCTACCGCTGTTTTTGGCAGTTCGTCTCTGAATTCGTATATTCTAGGAACTTTATATGCTGCTAAATGTTTACGAGCAAATTTGTCAAGTTCCTCTTCGGTAACAGTAGCGCCTTCTTTTTTTACTATATACGCTTTTACTGTTTCTCCACGGTATGGATCTGGTACACCTGCAGCTACTACTTCGAGAACTGCTTCATGCTCATATAAAACTTCTTCTATTTCACGAGGATAAATATTGAATCCACCTGCTATAATCATATCTTTCTTTCGGTCAACTACGTAAAAATAACCTCTTTCATCCATATATCCTAAGTCACCTGTTAAAAGCCAGCCATCTTTTAAAACTGCATCCGTCTCTTCTGGTCGATTCCAATAACCTTTCATTACTTGTGGTCCGCGTACTGCAATTTCTCCGATTTCACCAACTTCAGCTTGCTCCCCCTTTTCCATGGATAGTACAATAGATTCTGTATTTGGCCAAGGTAAACCAACGCTACCTGAAACTCTTTCTTCCCATAAGAAATTTGCATGTGTGACTGGAGATGCTTCTGTTAAACCGTAACCTTCAACTAGTTTACCACCTGTCACTTCCTCAAACTTTTCTTGCACTTCTACAGGTAAAGGAGCAGACCCACTTATACACGAATCAATAGAAGATAAATCATATTTTTTAATATCTGGATGGTTGAGTAGGGCAATATAAATCGTCGGTGCACCTGGGAATAATGTTGGCTTTTCTTTTTGAATCGTTTTTAAAGTTGTTTCAGGATCAAATTTAGGTAACAATACCATCTCGAATGCATTCATAATGGATAAGTTCATTACGGTTGTCATGCCATACACATGGAAAAATGGTAAAATACCAATTACTTTTTCCTCGCCACGTTTACAACGATACATCCATTTTGAACACATAATGGTGTTCGACACTAAGTTATAATGGGTGAGCATAACACCTTTCGGAAAACCAGTTGTGCCTCCCGTATATTGCAATAAGGCTAAGTCTTCTTTAGGATCAACCTGTACATCCACTTCTTGCGCTGTGCTACTTTTCATAATTTCCGTAAACAAATGATTTTCTCCGCTATGTTCCACTTTTACCACTATTCCATATTGCTTCTTTTGAATAAACGGATAAACTAAGTTTTTAGGGAATGGTAAGTAATCTTTTATTCCAGTTATAATAATATCTTTTAACTTTGTTAACGCTTTCACTTTAGATACTCTTGGATACAAAATATCAAGCGTGATAATTACTGTTGATCCAGAATCATTTAACTGATATTCAATTTCACGTTCCGTATATAACGGATTCGTTTGGACTACAATCGCACCAGCAAAAAGAGCACCATAGTAACTAATCACAGCTTGCGGACAGTTTGGTAACATTATAGCTACCCTATCTCCCTTTGTTATTCCTAGGTCCTGTAAGTAGTTAGCAAACTTTAATGATTGTTCGTACAATTGTTGATACGTTAATTTCTTGCCCATAAACTGTATTGATGTTTTTTCTGGATGTTCTATTGCGGCATCTTTCAAATAAGACTGTAGAGTTTTTTCGTCGAAGTCAATCTCTTGAGGTATTTCGTTAGGATAGTGCGCCAACCAAGGCTTATTTGTAGCTTCCACTTTTGCTCCCTCCTTCTATTTTCCTTAGTTAAACCTGTACTACTACAATTGGCCTAACTAGTTTGTTCTAGTATATCAAGAATACTGATAAAATTATAACATTTTTTTGAATATTATTAAAATTTAAATACTGTATTATCTTCGTACAAAAAATCCGTTCTCTTTTACGAAGAACGGATTACACTTAAAAATATATTATTGATCCATTTCACTGTTTTTTAATAAATGATTAATACCAACGACTCTTTCTACATCTAACACGAAAGCAATTCCTCGTCCTGGCTCGTTTAGTTTCACTTCTTCTGTGATAGCTTGTAGTACGTTCTTACAGATTTCTTTTTTAATTAAAGTTAAGACAATCTCTTTCTCAGGCTCTATTTGTATATTAAATAGTTTTGCTTGTTCGTGAATACCAGTACCTCTTCCAGTTAATATTGTGCCACCTTCTGCACCTACACGTTTAGAAGCTTCCACGACATTTTCTGAATCACCTTTATTCACAATTGTTATAATTAAGTCATAATCTTGTTTATTCATCGAATCACCACTTTCCTCTGATCCTTTTAACTCTTCTACTTCGTCTAAGTGACAAGCTCCTAATATGCTTTGCAGATTAATAGCAAAGCTCATTCCCTTACCTACTATTTTTAATTCTGCTTCATTTTCTATTGCTTTTAATACATTGATATAGTCTTTTGTCGGTACCATTGTTAGGACAATTTCTTTCGCATGTGTTAATGGAATGATCCCGAAAAATTTATCTTTTTCATTTATACCAAATCCTCTACCGTAAAGAACAGTTCCACCTTCTGCACCTGCTTTTTTAGATGCATTAATGACTACTTTGGCGTTCCCTTTCTTAACAATAGTAACTATGAGTTTATGCATTAGATTTAGCTTCACGTTTCTTCCCCTTCTCCTTTCTGCCATAAAGTAATCCAAGTGTCATAACAGAAATGATTGGCGCCAAGGCTACTAAAGCGATTAAACCAAATCCATCCATAAGTGGATCTCTTCCTTCCGTTACAGAAGCAACACCAACTGCTAGTGCTAAAATAAATGTTACAGTCATAGGACCAGTTGCTACTCCACCTGAATCAAAAGCAACAGAAGTAAATGTATTCGTGGAGAAAAACACCATAACAAGTGCAATTAAATAACCAGGAATAACAAAATATAATAGTGGGATACCTGCAATTATTCTCCACATTGATAATGCAATAGAAACCCCAACTCCAATTGATAACGTATAAAGTAGGACTTTTTGTGGTATATATCCACCAGATACTTTTTCTACTTCTTTATTTAAAATTCTTACTGCCGGCTCTGCAAAAGTAGCGACAAATCCTAAGGCAAAACCAACAGGTAAAAGAATCCATTTATTAGATAGAGAACCTAGTTTTTCTCCCATCATTTCACCAATTGGGAGAAATCCGACATGAACACCTTGCAAAAATAATGCTAATCCAATATACGTAAAGATTATTCCTACACCAATATTCATTAATTTTTTCATAGGTAGTTTTAAATAAACTAGTTGAAAAAACAAGAAGAAAATAATTAGTGGTACTAGAGCAAAAGTTACTTCTAACAAAACGTGAGAGAATCCTTCAAACACTACCATCATTGAAATAACACCCCTAATATCATCACAGCTATAATAGGACCAATAGACGCTAAAGCAACAATACCGAATCCGTCAGTGGATGATTTTTTTCTACTTAAAACAGAGGCAACTCCAATACCTAGTGCGAGTATAAATGGTACTGTCATTGGACCGGTGGTTACTCCCCCTGCATCAAATGAGATAGGTATAAATTCTCTCGGAATAAAAAAAGCTAGTAAAAAAACAAGGCTATAGCTTCCAACTAATAAAAATTTAATAGGGATATTTAAGAAAGAATTAAGCATAGAGATTCCAACAAAGAACCCTACTCCTAGTGCAACAGAATATATTAGTACATTAGAGGATATTTCACCATTTGAAACTTGGTCCACTTGGGAAGAAAGTACTCTTACGTCTGGTTCTGCCACCGTTACAACAAATCCTAATATGAATCCGAATAATATAATTAGCCATAACTTCTTAGTCTTAGGCAAAGTTGCTCCAATCAATTCTCCTACGGGCAAAAGACCAATATTTACTCCAATTAGAAAAAAAATAAGCCCTAAGGAAACCATAATCGTCCCTGCTATAAATTTGAGAAACTCATCCATCGGAAGCCAGATTAATGTAAACTGTAAAATAATAATGAGGACAGTAATAGGCAATACGGCAAACACTACTTCTAATATTGACTCTTTTATTTCTTCCATATGAACCCCCTATCTTTTTATAGGTTATTTAATCTAATTAAGAGCTAAGTATATTACCCCTATCAATACAAAAACGACACAAAGACCAATTAATACTTTCGCTAATGTTTCCATCTTTTTTTCACTCCTTACCCAATGCTTGCACCTATGACGAATGATAATCCGAATGAAATGATGAACGATATAAAACCAACTGCTCTATTATCATTTTTCAACTCTTCGTCCACGTTAAATTTAGGTGTAAAAAATTCAAAGATAAAGTATGCAGATAGCAGTAAAAGAAACCCTAAGGCTCCCCAACCAATCATTGTAACTAGCGTATCATGATCACTTATAGAGAACCTGAAGATATTGGCTATCCCTAATAACTTACCACCTGTCGCCATTGCTACTGCCAAGTTACCGTTTTTTATTTCTTCCCAATTTTTATATTTTGTTACTAGCTCAAAAATTGCTAAAAATACGATGCTACATAATACGACTACGCTAAAATTGGCTGCTGTTCGGATCGCTTCATTCTCCCAAAAGCCTTGCATACTTTATCCCCCTTACTTTAATTCAACGATTGTAACACCTAGTCCACCTTCTGAAGCCTCTCCATATTTGAAGTTTTTGACAGACCGATGGTTTTTCAGATAGTTTTGTACCCCAGTGCGTAATGCCCCTGTACCTTTACCATGGATAATTGACACACGAGGATAACCAGCAAGTAGAGCATCGTCTATATATTTTTCTACCCTCATAAGCGCATCTTCAAATCTTTCACCTCGTAAATCTAATTCTAAATTTACGTGATAGTCTTTACCTCTAACCGTTGCAAGTGGTTTTTTCTCGATAGGTTTCGGCCTACTTACATATTCCATGTCCTTTTCTTTCACTTTCATTTTTAAAATACCAATTTGAACTTGCCATTCTTTTGCATTCACGCGCTCTATTAAGTGACCAGTTGAATTTACAGTTAACACTTTTACTTCATCACCTGGCTCAAGTTTTTGATTTTGTTTTGTCTCATTCTTTTTCTTCGTTTGGGATGCAGGAATGTTTGGTATGGCACCTTCAAGACGTTTTTTCGCGTCAATTAATTCATGTTCTTTTACGTTAGCATGTTGTTCTAGTCGCATTCTTCGCAGGTCTCGAATAATACCTTCTGCTTCTTTTTTTGCCTCTTCTACCAAATCTTCTGCTTTACTAGCAGCTTTTTCATAAAGTTTGTCTCGTTTTTCGTTATATTCAACTATTTGCTTTTGGAGTTCTTCGTGTAGCTTTGCAGCATCTTTACGAATTTGTTCTGCTTCTTTCCACTCTTTTTCTGCTCGCTTTTGACTATCCTCGAGTGAAGCAATCATGTTTTCCACTTTATTACTTTCATCACTTACAAACGTCTTTGCGTGTTGTATTACATTGTCTTTTAAGCCTAGTCTTTTGGATATTTCGAATGCGTTACTACGACCTGGGACACCGATTAATAGCCTATATGTTGGGCTTAACGTCTCGATGTCAAATTCCACACTAGCATTCACGACACCAGGACGATTATATCCATATGCTTTTAGCTCTGGATAGTGTGTAGTTGCGACAACAGTTGCCCCTACACTATACACTTCATCCAGAATAGATATAGCAAGTGCTGCTCCTTCTTGAGGGTCAGTTCCTGCTCCAAGTTCATCAAACAATACTAAACATTCATGGTCTACTTTTTGTAATATATCTACGATGTTTACCATGTGTGAGGAGAACGTACTTAAGCTTTGTTCAATGGATTGCTCATCACCGATATCTGCGTATACAGCATGAAACACACCAATTTCGGAACCGTCTTGGGCTGGAATTTGTAAACCTGATTGAGCCATTAACGTAACTAATCCAATTGTTTTTAACGTTACCGTTTTACCACCAGTGTTTGGGCCAGTAATAACGATAGAAGTATAATCGTTACCAAGTACAATATCATTTGGCACAACTTCATCTACTGGAATTAGTGGGTGTCTAGCTTGTATTAATCGCATATAGCGCTCTTCATTTATTTTTGGCATGGAGCCTTTAATGGATTTTCCATATTTGGCTTTCGTAAACATAAAGTCAATTTCAGCAAGTGAATAAACATTATCTCGTAGTTCTTGTGCATGTTCTGCTACTTGTATAGAAAGCTCGCGTAAGATCCTCTCTATCTCCATCTTTTCTTTCACTTTTGCTTCTTGAAGCGTGTTGTTTAGTTCTAACACTTGCTGTGGCTCAATGAAAAGAGTCGCACCGGAAGCTGATTGATCGTGAACAATTCCCCCGTAAGCACCGCGATACTCTTGCTTTACAGGAATAACGAAACGATCATTACGAATCGTAACGATGGCATCAGATAACATTTTTTGTGCATTAGCAGAACGTGTTAAACTGTCTAGTTTTTCACGAATACGGGATTCAGTCGAACGTAATTGTTGACGAATACCACGTAATTTATCACTCGCTCCATCTAGTACTTCTCCATACTCGTCTATACTGTTTTTAATTTCTCGCTCTAGTTCTGGAATAGCGACCATCTCTTCAATAAGTTGCTCTAAAAATGGCACAGCAATTTCCGCAGCTTGTAATGATTCAAGAAACTTTTTTAACTGACGCGTTGCATAAATCGTTCCTGCAATTTCGTTTAATTCTTGTGTATTTAATACTCCTCCGATTTCTGCTCGCTTTATATGTGGTCTAACATCTGAAATTCCACCTAGTGGAACTTCCCCTTTTAAACGTAATATTGTAGCTGCTTCATCCGTTTGTAGTTGATTATTTTTTACTTCTTCTACATTTGTAGAGGGTTTAAGCTGCTCTGCTTTTTCTTTTCCAAGAGAAGAGGCCGCGAATGATTTTAACGTTTCTTTTATCTTTTCAAACTCTAATACTTTTAATGTTCTAGGTTGCACGAGACAAACTCCCTTCTTCGTGTCACGTATGGTGTCGTTTTAAAAACTGTTCAAGCTTTTCAAAATCCCAAGCGTTTATTACATTTTCCCTACGTAACCATGCTTTTCTTGCAGCTGCGACACCTATTTCCATATGTTCTAACATGTCGATACTATGTGCATCTGTATTAATGACGAGGTTTACGCCATTTTCTTGTGCAAGCTTCACGTAGTAACTTGCTAAGTCTAAACGATGCGGATTCGCATTCAACTCTAACGCTGTATTCGTTTCTTTGGCAAGTTGTATTAACATTTCTACATCTACGTCGTATCCTTCTCTTCTTCCTATTAATCGACCAGTTGGATGAGCAATGATGTCGACATGATAATTTTCTAATGCTATTTTTAGTCGGCTCATTATCTTTTCTTTATTTTGTGAAAAACTTGAATGGATTGATGCAATAACAATATCCATTTCCTCTAGCAATTCGTCATCATAATCTAATTGACCATCTGGTAAAATGTCCATTTCTACACCGGCCAGTATGGTAATGTCCTCATATTTTTCATTTAATTTTTTAATTGCTGCTTTTTGAAGACGTAATCTTTCTGCTGTTAGTCCATTTGCTACTTTTAAATATTGCGAGTGATCTGTAATGGCCATATATTTGTAGCCTTTTGCACGACAAGAATCTACCATTTCCTCTAGTGTATAGGCTCCGTCACTCCATGTTGTATGCATATGTAAATCGCCTTGAATGTCGTCTAGTTTAATTAATGGTATGTCGCCATGCTTTAATGCAAAATCCACTTCTGTTCCATCTTCTCTAATCTCTGGCGGAATCCATGGTAAACCAAAGTGTTGGAAAAATGCTTCTTCCGATTCGAAGTGTGTTACTTCGTTTGTTTCAACATTTTCGACACCATACTCACTTATTTTTTCTCCACGGTCTTTTGCTAGTTGTCTCAATCGGACATTATGGTCTTTTGATCCAGTGAAGTGGTGTAAAGTCGTCGCGTAGCTTTTTGGTTCTACTAAGCGAAAATCGATAGAAACGTCATAATCATATTGGAGAACAATGGATACTTTCGTGTCTCCGTTTGCAATGATTTCTTTTACTCTTTCAATTCCGATAAGCTGTTCTCTAACTTTATCTGGATCGGTTGTAGCAATAATATAGTCTAAATCTTTTATCGTTTCTCGGTATCTGCGAAGACTTCCAGCTCTTGAAAATTGCTCAATCGCCTCCATTTTCTCTACTTGCTTTTCTACGTCTACTGCAATGGTTGTCATAAACGCGATAGGAAGTCGGTCTGGTCTTTTTCCTACTTCTTCAATAGCTGCTAGTATTTTTTCTTCTGTCTTTTTTCCAAATCCAGCTAATGCTTGTACTTTTTCTTGTTCACATGCTTCTTTTAATGTATGTATATCTATTACGTTTAACTCTTGATAAAGTTTCGCTATTTTTTTGCCGCCTAGACCTTGCAGTTTAAGGAGGGGAATAAGTCCTTCTGGAACTTTTTTTTGTAATTCTTCTAATACAGAAGATTTACCTGTTTCTATTAGTTCTTGAATGACTGCTGCTGTTCCTTTTCCAATGCCTGATAATTTGGTTAAGTCTTCTATTTGAGCTAGACTTCGATCGTCGTTTTCTAATGCTAGTGCCGCTTTTCGGAATGCGGATATTTTGAAGGTGTTGTCACCTTTTAGTTCCATGTATGTAGCGATCGTTTCTAAGTGTTTTACGACTTGTTTTTTGTTCATTATTTATTCACGCCTTTCGTGTACTTATTTGATTCCCCAGAAAAGTTAATTTATTACTACTAACTGTTGCTGTTCGCTGTAGGTGCTCGCTTTCCGCGGGTGGTAAAAAGGAAGGTTATTTTCACTATCGTGAAAAAACCTACTCCTCGGCCTGTTGGCCTGTGGGGTCTCCCTTGACACACTTCTCCCGCAGGAGTCTCGCACCTACATCGAACAGCAACTTATTTAGGTTGTAATAAAATCACCTATAATAATCTCTCTTCCATAATACCGGAAATAATCGTATAACTCCTTATGGTTACTGAATCATTAATTAAAATGATACAAATAATTAGTGAAAATGTACAATTTCTGTTTTATTTATGTTGTGTAGTTTTTTTACACTAAAAAAGCTCCGCTAATAGTAGGGGAGCTTTGATGCGAGTTTGTTATCCTAGCCATAATTCTTTTAGTTTTTCTGCGAAGACGGGGGTGTTTTCAACGATTCCTCTTGCCATGGAAGAGTCATTGATAGAAACTTGAACCGCTTCAACTGGTACTAGTGCACCGACGTATAATAAGATGAAGACTAATAAGTATACTTCTACTAGTCCTAGCATAGCGCCTGCCCAACCATTTATTTGCTTTAATATCGGTAAGTGTGTTAAGAAGTCAAGCATAGATCCTACTACTTGCAGTGCAATTCTCGTTCCAAAGAAAAGAATAGCAAAAGCAACCGCACGATAATAGGCGACATCTAAACTAGTAGCCTCGAAAAACATAGCTGTATCAGGATTACCGAAGCTCGGCATTGGAACCCATAATACTAATTTAGGTGCTAGCTCCTCATAAAATTTATAGGCGACAATAAATGCAGCAATAAATCCAGAAAGGTGTATAACCTGCATAATAAATCCACGTTTAATACCGATTATTAACCCTAGTATTAGGAAGAATATAATAATTATGTCGATCATGAAAGCTCAATCCCTTTTTCTAAGTTCTTTTTCTAGTTCTTCATATGCGTCTTTAATCTTAATATAATCATGGACAACATTTACTGCTGTTAAAACAGCTAATTTATTTATATCTAGATTTGCGTTCTTCCCTTTAATATCTCTCATCTTTTCATCGACAATGGATGCAACTAGTCTCATATGACTGATGCTCTCTGTTCCAACAATAGAATATTGTTGGCCATAAATGTCGACAGTAGTACGCGTTTTTTGATCTGACAACGTGTATGCCCCCATTTCATCACGTAAAACTTTCCATTTTAGGTGTTTTCCTTCATCTATTTCGTTTAAAATAAAAGAGTTAACTTTATTATTTTGGCTGTGTAAAAGTTCGTTGTTAATTTGCGTGCAAATCAATAGGCATTAGTAGTTAATCATCAACACTAAGCTTTAACTTAACTATTATTTTAAATACAATTGCATGAATATATGTAAATGCTAATCTTAATAATAACACGAACTAATTGAAAGTGGAAAGTAAACAATAAATGAAAAAGCATTTTATGTAAATTTTTGTAGTAGGAGATGAAGAATTGTCTAATCAAGTATTAACTGTTTCTAGTGACCACTTACTAAAAATGAAGAATCATTATGAAAAAGGGCTAGTAAATACTCCACCAAATGGGGCTGTATTTTCTGCTAAAACAGGTGGATGTACGATAACTGGTTATAAGTCTGGTAAAGTTCTTTTTCAAGGGAAAGATGCTGCAACGGAGGCCAGCAAATGGGCTAGCATTGCTAGTTCAACTAGTCCTTCTACTAAAAAGAAACCAAATCCTTTCCAAAAAACAAAACAAGCTGGTACACCATTGCCTGCTGGTTTCTCTTCTTTAAGTGTTATTGGTTCAGATGAAGTTGGAACAGGCGATTACTTCGGCCCAATCACTGTTTGTGCCGCATACGTTAGAAAAGAAGATATGGATATTTTAAAACAGGCTGGTGTGAAAGACTCTAAAGCTTTAACGGATGAAAAAATTTGTGCCATCGCAAAAGAGATTCTACCATTTGTTCCTTACAGTTTATTAGTGTTACATAATGATAAATATAACGAAATGCAAAAGACAATGACTCAGGGAAAAATGAAGGCTATTTTGCATAACAAAGCACTTGAGAATGTTTTAGCAAAAATTGGCCCAGATAAACCAGAAGCGATTTTAATTGATCAATTTGCTGAAGCTGATGTGTATTACAGACATTTAAGTAAACAGCCATCGATCGTGAAGGAAAAAGTCTTTTTTCAAACGAAAGCGGAAGGCCTTCATTTATCAGTAGCAGCTGCATCCATCATTGCTAGATATGCCTTTTTACGTGAAATGGACAAGATCAGTAGTTTGGCGGGCTTTACGATTCCCAAAGGTGCTGGAGCTATAGTCGACAAAGCTGCTGCTAGATTTATTAGAACTCACGGTCAGCAGAAACTTGGCGAAGTAGCCAAACTCCATTTTGCCAATACAGAAAAAGCAAAAAAAATATTATAGTCTTAAGAGGCTGGGACAAAACTAGTGAAAAAACGAATAATATTTAAGGAGAGGCCCCAAAGATCAAAAATTTTAATCTCGGGGCCTTTCCATTTAAATTAACCGGATTTTATCCAAGGCCTCTATACTTACTGAATGTTGAAGAAGTTATCTTTTTCAACAATTTTTTTGGCCGGATGAACTTCATCAGCCTTATGAAGTTCTTCTACGATTATTTTTTGATGCCAGATGAACTTCATCAGCCTTATGAAGTTCAACTACGATAAATTTTGAATGCCAGATGTTCTCCATCGGGGTCTTATGAAGTTCAACTTCAACTAATTTCTAAGACAAGTTAAACGTCATTGGCTTTTTGTCACAAACGCTTCTTTTTTATCGGGAAATTATCTAATATATCCAGAAATCAGATTTTCGCAATATAATAAATAAGCACTCCAACAAAGAATTGTTAGAGTGCTCATCTCAAATTAACTTCTTAACATAGCTCCACACTTCTCTTCTAAAGCGACTAACACTTTATTGTGTACTTTTGTCACTTCTTCATCTGTTAGTGTGTGCTCTGGGTGGTAGTAACGTAAAGAGAACGCTACGGACTTCATGTTAGCATCAATTTTATCGCCTTCATATAAATCGAATACTTTTACATCTTTTAATAGCTTACCACCATTTTCTACGATAACTTTTTGTAACTCACCAGCTGGTGTACTTCTTTCCACAACTAAAGCGATATCGCGTGAAATCGATGGGAATCGTGGAATTGCACCATACTTAATTTCTTCTACGTTTTCAGAAAGTACAGTGCTTAATGCAATCTCAAACACATACGTTTCTGGTAAGTCTAACTCATTTTGTGTTTCTGGGTGAAGTTGACCTACAAATCCGATTGTCTCCCCGTTTAAGAATACTTCTGCTGTACGGCCTGGATGTAAACCGTCTTTTACTCCACGACGATATTCTACTGAAGTTGCTAAACCAAGTGTTTCGAACATGCCATCTAAAATACCTTTTGCAACGTAGAAATCTACTGCTTTCTTCTCACCTTGCCATTGATGCATATGCCACAGTCCTGTTAATACACCTGCTAATCTTTCTTTTTCTTCTGGTAAGTCGTTTCCTTCTTTTCCAACGAAAACAGAACTTATTTCATAAATAGAATTTGTATGGATTTGGCGAGCGATGTTATGTTGAACAACTTCTAGTAAGTGTGGCAATAAGCTTAAACGTAGCGTGCTTCTTTCTTCACTCATTGGCATTGCTAGACGAATTGCATTTCCATCTTCAAGTGCGAATTGTTTTGCGCGTGTATCACTTGTTAAAGAATACGTGATTGTTTGCAGCAATCCAGCACCTTCTAGTAGGTTACGAACTTTACGTCGTTTTGCTTGATAAACTGTTAATGCTCCAGGAGTAGATGCGCTAACTGGTAAAGTCGTCGGGATGTTGTCATAGCCGAATAAACGTGCAACTTCCTCTACTAAATCTTCTTCAATTGTAATATCTCCACGGCGTGTAGGTACCGTTACATTGAACGTACCATTATCTTCTACCACGTCGAATTGTAATTTTGTAAAGATTGTTTTCGCTTCTTCAGCAGAAATAGAAGTTCCTAACACTGCATTAATTTTTTCAATTGTCGTTGTTACAACTGCAGGTTCCATCTTCATTTCATTGAATTCAACAGATCCTCCTACAACTTCGCCACCTGCATGCTGAACCATTAATGCAGCAGCACGTTCTGCAGCATCGTGTGTACGTTTTGGATCAATTCCTTTTTCAAAACGAGCACTTGCCTCACTTCGTAATCCGTGGTCTTTTGAAGCTTTACGTACTGTTTTTCCGTTAAAGTATGCGGACTCAATTAGTACTGTAGTTGTGTCTGCACCAACTTCAGAATTTGCTCCACCCATAACTCCAGCAAGAGCAATTGGCTCGGTACCATTTGTAATAACTAAATGGTCATCTGTTAACGTTCTTTCTGCATCATCAAGTGTAATGATTTTTTCGCCAGCTTTTGCACGACGTACTAATACTTCTTTACTGCCTAAACGGTCGTAGTCAAATGCATGTAACGGTTGACCGTATTCTAGTAAAATGTAGTTTGTAATATCTACTACGTTATTATGAGGGCGAATGCCAGCTGCCATTAAGCGTCCTTGTAACCATAGTGGTGATGGACCAATTTTTACGTTTTTTACAATCTTCGCCACATAAAGAGGGTTATCTTCTATCGCCTCTACTTGAACAGATATATAATCGGAAGCTTTTTCAGCCGTTTCTTGGAAGTTAGCTGCTGGCCATTTTACTTCTTTGCCTAAAATAGCTGCCACTTCATAAGCTACACCTAACATGCTTAAGCAGTCCGAACGGTTTGGCGTTAAGCCTAGTTCTAGAACTTTGTCTTCTCGTTGTAAGTATTCTAATGCGTCTTGCCCAACTTCTACATCGCCTGAAAATACAAAGATTCCTTCTGAGTATTCTTTAGCAACTAGTTTTGACTCAATACCTAACTCTTGTAAAGAACAAATCATTCCGTGAGACGCTTCACCACGTAGTTTTGCTTTCTTAATTTTGAAGTTACCAGGTAAAACCGCACCAACTTTTGCAACAGCAACTTTTTGACCTTTACCGACATTAGGTGCACCACAAATGATTTGAACTGGCTCTTCATCCCCAACGTCTACTAAACATTTGCTAAGCTTATCTGCATCAGGATGTTGTTCTCTCTCTAAAACGTGTCCAATGACAACACCAGTAATTCCTTCGTTTAGAGTGGCTACGCCTTCTACTTCTATCCCACTACGTGTAATTTTTTCTGCAAGATCTTCTGCACTAATTCCATCTATGTCTACATACTCTTTTAACCAATTATAAGAAACTAACATGTTTGACCCTCCCTTTTAAACTCGGTTGAACTGCTGAATGAACCGTTGGTCGTTTGTATAGAAATGACGAATATCATCTACACCGTACTTTAACATCGTAATACGTTCTGGTCCCATACCAAATGCGAATCCTTGGTATACTTTTGGATCATATCCAGCCATGCGTAATACGTTCGGATGAACCATTCCAGCACCTAAGATTTCGATCCAACCTGTACTCTTACATACGTTACAGCCTTTGCCTCCACACTTCATACATGAAACATCTACCTCAACTGATGGCTCTGTGAATGGGAAAAAGCTTGGGCGTAAACGGATTTCGCGATCGTCTCCGAACATTTTTCTAGCAAATACTTGTAGTGTGCCTTTTAAGTCACTCATTGTTATGTTTTTATCGATAACAAGTCCTTCGATTTGCGTAAATTGATGAGAGTGTGTTGCATCATCATCGTCACGGCGATACACTTTACCGGGACAAATAATTTTGATTGGTCCTTTTTCTACATTCTTTTCCATTGTACGAACTTGAACTGGTGATGTTTGCGTACGTAATAGCGTATTTTCTGTAATGTAGAAAGTATCTTGCATATCACGAGCTGGGTGATCTTGCGGTAAGTTTAGCGCTTCAAAGTTATAGTAGTCTGTTTCTACTTCAGGCCCTTGCTCGATTGTGTAGCCCATTCCTAAGAAAAGATCTTCTATTTCCTCGACCACTTTTGTTAAAGGGTGACGGTTTCCTGTACGAACTGGTCTACCAGGCAATGTTACGTCGATTGTTTCAGAAGCTAACTTTTGTGCTACTGCTTCTTTTTCTAGTAGAGTTACTTTTTCTTCTAGTTTGGATGCGATAGCTTCGCGTACTTCATTTGCTAGTGCCCCCATTTTTGGACGCTCTTCCGCTGATAATTGACCCATTCCACGTAAGATTTCTGTGATTGGTCCTTTTTTTCCTAAGTAAGCGACACGAACATCATTTAGTTCTTTTAAGCTTTGTGCTTCGCTAACTTGTTGTAGTGCTTGTTGTTGTAATTCTTTTAAACGTTGTTCCACTGTTGTTTCCTCCTTTTTCAGGCTCTTGTGTTAAAAGTTTTTTAAAATAAATTTAGGAATAATACTCTGTCCGTTCCTTTCCGCTGCAGGCACTTCCTTTCCGCGGGGAGCGACGTGAGCCTCCTCGGCGTCCCGCCTGTGGGGTCTCACGCTTCACTCTTCTTCCCGCAGGAGTGAAGTGCCTTCCGCTTCAATCCACTCACGGTTTTAAAAGCGTAAAATACGACAATCTTTGAGTAAACACCCTAATAAAAACAACAACTTTTACATAAGCAGCCTTTTCTTATGTATAAGGTGGCTTTTTAGGCAAATAAAAAAACTCCTCCCTATGTAAGGGACGAGTTGTATCGCGTTACCACCCTAATTAACTAAACAAATGGTTAATAGACATGTCTAGTTCACTTCATTCCAAATAACGGTTTTTTAACCGGAACACTTTTACAGCTCATGGCTGGTCCAAGCGTCAACTCGAGAGGTGAAATTTCACTAATTGCCACTATAAAAATGCTTTCAGTCTCAGGCATCTTCTCCCTACATAGCGCATGAAAAGCTACTTGTCTCTTTCATCGTTTTTATAAAAATTATTATGTTGTTATTTACCTTTTCTTATTATATGGAAATATAGATGCTTTTGCAACTAACGAAAATATATTAGTTTTTGATAAGGCTTTGTTAAAGAACGCTGTTGATTTCCGTGCAAGGCTTCGCTTTCCGCGGGCGTGTCTCCCGTGGAGTCTCAGCCTTGCACGGAAATCAACAGGAATATTGTTAAATAACAACACTAAGCTTAACATAGCTTTTAAAAAACAAGTACTATAATAGCATTGAGGTATTGGGGGTAAGTTTTAATCTTTATGTTATAGTGATAATTGAATCAATTTCATAATTACGGTTCGTTTAATGAAAAACGAATATTTTAGTGATATACAATATAATATGTTCGTTTATGAGGGTGTAAAAACACAGAATACGATGCTATTATTCGTTTTTCGTTTAGTAGTCATACACTATGAAACGGACTCAATTAATTAGTTTTAAAGGAGGATTTATGAGGAAAACATTTTATATTGTATTAATGATATTAATTGTTGTTAATACAATCAGATACTCTTATTACTTAATACAAGGTGATATCTCTCCATTTTTTCTTTTCATGTTTGTGATTAACCTTATTGGCCTTTCTCTTGGGGTTGTGTATTTTCGTAATGAAAAAAGAGCTAAAGATAATCAAACAAAAAAACTGTAAGAGAGTATCGTTACTCTCTTACAGTTTTTTCTTTAGCCTCTTAAATAGTACATTAATATTCCCGCTGCAATGCCAACGTTTAGGGATTCACTTTTTCCGTAAATTGGAATATACAAGTTTTGATTTGTTTTGTCTAACAGGTCTTTTGCCATTCCTTTTCCTTCATTACCAACGATTAAAGCAAATGACTTTGGAGGATTGATTTGTGTATAGCTTACTCCATTTTCTAAAGCTGTCCCAAATATGGGGATTTGTTGCGTATTACATTTTTCCATCCATTCGTTTAGTGAGCCTTGCACGATCGGTAAATGAAACATCGCTCCTTGTGTTGAACGAATAACCTTTCCATTATATATATCTGCACACCCGTCTCCTAATACGATTAAATCTATTCCGACCGCTTCAGCTGTTCGAATCATCGTACCGACGTTCCCAGGGTCCTGAACATGATCAAGCATAAGTATTTTACTATTAGTAGACACTGATACCTCCAGCGCGTCTTTCATTCGACATATAGCAATAACTCCTTGTGGTGTTTGCGTTTCACTAATCGCTTTTAACACATCATTGGGAACACTGTACAAATTCACGTAGTCCGTTTTCCAACTGGACGGCAAAGTTTCCTTATCACTAATAATAATGTCTTCTACTAGGTTATCTATTTTTAAGGCTTCCTCTACTAAATGAAATCCTTCTATTAGAAATGTGTTACTAGCTTCTCTTTCTTTTTTCTTATGTAGCTTCTTCCACTGCTTTACCTTTGGATTTTTTACAGATTCAATTATTTTCAAAAGTGATAACTCCTTTGGTTCTTTTATATTCGTATTATACTCAATGTGAGATGAGGATGAAAGTGTGACGTGAAAAGTTAAATTTGCACATAAATATTCCATTTTAGGAAAAGATACTTTTGTAAACTATTTTTCTCTCGAGGTGAAAAAAATGAATTTGAATTTACGTCACGCTATTCGTCAAAATGTAGAAGGCAACAACCAGGAGGAATTACAAGCAACGATCGTGGATGCGATTCAAAATGGTGAAGAAAAAATGCTTCCCGGTCTTGGGGTATTGTTTGAAGTAATTTGGCAAAACTCTTCTGAGCAAGATAAGCAAGAGATGTTAGGTACTTTAGAAAGCGGATTAAAATAAGTGATTTGGAGCTGGTTTCATGCCAGCTCTTTTTTTATTATAGTTTAATTTATCTTCAGCTATAAACAAAAGCCCTACAAACATAGGGCTTTAAGTCATTATTATTCAAATGTAATAGTTTTAACTGTTTCTGTATCTAAACGTTTAATTACTTCTGCAATTAATTTTACTGCATTTTCGTAGTCGTCACGGTGTAACATCGCTGCATGTGAGTGAATGTAGCGAGTTGCGATTGTGATAGACAGTGCTGGTACACCTTGAGCTGTTAAGTGAATAGCCCCAGAGTCCGTTCCACCACCAGCTACAGAATCAAACTGATATGGAATTTCCATTTCATCTGCTACACCTGTAACAAAGTCGCGTAATCCTTTATGAGAAATCATAGAAGCGTCATAAAGAATAATTTGAGGACCTTTACCCATTTTGCTTAACGCTTCTTTTTCCGTTATGCCTGGTGTATCACCAGCAATACCAACATCAACGCCGAAACCGATATCAGGTTGAATCACGTTAGCAGAAGTTTTCGCTCCACGTAGGCCAACTTCTTCTTGAACTGTACCTACTCCGTACACTACGTTCGGATGGTCAGCATCTTTTAAATGCTTTAATACGTCAATAGCAATTGCACAACCAATGCGGTTATCCCATGCTTTTGCAAGTAGCATTTTTTCGTTGTTCATTACAGTAAATTCGAAGTAAGGAACGATTTGGTCACCAGGAGTTACGCCCCACTCCGCTGCTTCTTCACGACTAGATGCCCCGATATCAATAAACATATCTTTAATATCAACTGGCTTTTTGCGAGCTTCAGGAGGTAAGATGTGAGGTGGTTTTGAGCCAATTACACCTGTTACATCACCTTTACGCGTTACAATCGTAACACGTTGAGCTAGCATTACTTGTGACCACCAGCCACCTACTGTTTGGAAGCGAATGAATCCACGGTCATCAATGTTTGTTACCATGAATCCTACTTCGTCTAAGTGACCTGCCACCATAATTTTCGGACCGTCTGCTTTACCGATTTTTTTGGCAATTAAGCTTCCTAATCCGTCTGTGGTTACTTCATCGGCATATGCTTCTATGTATCGTTTCATTACATCACGAGGTTCTTTCTCGTTTCCAGGGATGCCTTTCGCATCCGTTAAGTCTTTTAGCATTGTTAATGTTTCATCTAACTTTGCCATCTATTTCGCCCCCCTAAATTATGTATCAATGCCTATTATACAGAAAAATCTTACATATGTAAAAACTATTCCTTATTAATACCAGACGAGCCGAATCCTCCTACTCCTCTACTGGTATCCGTAACTTCTTCTACTTGAACAATATTTACTTTGGTAACTGGTGCCATAACCATTTGCGCGACCCTCATATTCTTCTCTACAAGGAAATCTTTTTTCCCATGGTTTATTAAGATAACTTTCACTTCTCCTCGGTAACCTTCATCTATTGTACCTGGGCTATTTAAAACGGTAACGGAATGTTTTAAAGCAAGGCCGCTTCTAGGTCTGACTTGGGCTTCTGTACCCTTTGGCAATTCTAGGACGAGACCAGTACGAATTAAAGCCGCTTCACCCGATTTTATTACTTTTTCTTCCACAGAAAACAAATCTAAGCCAGCATCGCCAACATTTGCCCGAAAAGGTAATTGTGCATCAGTATGTACTCGTTTTACTTTTAATTCATAATCCAATATTTTTTCCTCCAATTTCTAAAAAAATGAAACCTTTCATACTCTCATACGTATATAATGTTACTATTACTTTGATTTTAAGGAGAGAACACTTATGTTGTTTGTTATCCTCATTCGTTTACTTGTAATTGCCCTTATTGTTTTTCTTATCTATTTTACCATTAAATATATACTGAATCCTAAGCGAAAGCTTGAACTTGCTCACGAAAAGAAAAATTTCTTCATGCTAGATGCAAAGGAAAACGTAAGGAAAAATTTCATATTAACTTATAAAGGCGTCATGTTTGAAGGTGAAAAATATTTAGGGACGACTGATCAATCTTTTGAAGTTGTATCTATTTTTATATTCCCTAAAAGCAATGCCAAGTTACAAGGCCTTCAAAAGCACGACTTCCAATATATCGAAAAAGAAGTACGACGCACTTATCCTAACGCAATTATAGATTGGAAGAGTCCAATAAAAGAATTTCTGAAAAATAATTAGATAGAAGATATAAAAGAATGTATAAACAATACATAAACCCGCGGAAAGCGAGTACCTCGTGCTATCATCAACGGTTAGTACTCTCTTTTATTATAAAAAACCGCAAGTGCCATTTTTACAGGCTACTTGCGGTTCTTTATTTTACTTCGAATTGAATAATCGTTTTAATATTGTATGTTTTATTTCCACCATCTTCGGAAATGTAAAAATCCGCTACACCTTCCACCGTATACTTCCCTTTAGGAAAGGTTTCTCCAGCTAAAAACTCCTTCATAAAAGCAACAAATTCTTTGTCATCTTGATCGCTGTATCCGCCTGTTTTTTCATACTTTTCACGAAGTGGTAAGTCTTTTTCTAGTGTTGTTTGTAATAATGGCTGGTCCATAGCATAGTCAATATTTATTCCTCGAGTCTCTTCTTTAATGTTAAAAAAGAACGGGGATGCCGCATGAAAAATATCAATCGTATGCTTTTCTCCCTTATATGTAAGCTCGGCTATCATCATTACTTCGTCGTTCACATCATATACTTCTTTTTCAGAAGCCAAATATAAATGAAAATCATCTACAGTCTCAGATGAGACAATACTCAAATTATTATAACTTGGTTGATTCGTGTTCACATTAGGTTGTACTTGATCTTTTAATGTTAAATCATAAAAAATATAGATAGAGATACCTGCAATTATAGGAAAAACAATTAAAAGCATGATAAGCGGAAGTTTAGCTTTCATAAAATAATCACCCCTATGTATTAAGACGCTTTATGTTAGAAAATGTTACAAAGTGCCTAGCCGAAGACTAGACACTTTAACAATTACCCTTTTTTCATCACTTTTTCTTTTCTGAAAAATGTATCCCATTTAATAATGACATATTTTTGTCTAGCTAAAAGGGACACAGCTAGTAATACAACTAATAGAACAATAACGGAAACTAGAGATAATTCCGTGATTACCTGACCAAAAACAGTATAAATGATAGCAATGGGGATGTTTGATAAAAATGAAGCCTTTATATAGTCGCGGAAGTTTTTAGTAGTTTCTATTAAACATAATGATAATAAATGAAAATGGATAAATGGTATTAGTCGTAATACAGTTACTTGACCGACAGAAATTTTCGCTCTGTTCCCAAACCACTTTTCCTTCATTTTTAATATTTTTGCAAACACTCTTGGCATTTGATTATATAAAATATAAAATAATAGACTAGATAACGTTAATCCAACGATAGAGTAAATACTCCCTACTAAGCCTCCGAAAAGGGCTCCACCTGCAATACAAATAATGACAACAGGTATGAATAAAATTTGCCTGACGATGTGGAAAAGTATAAATGCGATAGATGCTAGTAACCAATGTGTTTCTATCATCATGTATAGTACGGTTAATCGCTCATCCATTGACGCCTCACCCCACGATCTTCACAAAAGTAGAAGCATAAATTAAGCTTATTCGAGCTTGTTTATGCTTATGTTAATCCGATTAAAAAATAGATAATTAATGCTATTTGCACAATGGTTAGCAGTGGTAAGCCGTAACGAAAGGATATGTGCTTTGTTTTATGACGGAACATACGCATAGCGATCCATCCACCTAAAGCTCCACCAAGTAACGATACCGTCCAAAGATGAAACTCTGGAATGCGCCATTGTTGTTTTTTTGCTCTTTCTTTATCCGTTTTCATTAAGAGAAATGATAAAAGGTTAATAAACATATATATGAGAAAAAACTCTTTCATGTTACCTCCGCTAGTGAACAGTATTAACATTTTTTTTGGTTTGTTATACGTATTAGTTTTTCTATACTAACTGTTGATGTTCGCTGCAGGTGTTCGCTTTCCGCGGGTTTGTCTAGTTATAGCGGCTAGCTCCTCGAGACATAAGCCATGGACATCTCGAGGGCAAAAAGCGCCCTCAAGCTGCCCCTGTCTTATGCTTTTCGGAGCTGAACGAGCCGCTTTCACTTTTCTTGGCACTCGGGAGCCTCCTCGGCGCAAGCGCCTGTGGGGTCTCCCTTGTCGATACATCGCACGAAGGAAATGCGTATGCATTTTCGAGGAGTCTCACACCTGCAGCGAACATCAACTTCATTTCTTTGAATAAACTATAATACTTTCATTAATATAAAGAGCCTTCGAAAATGTTCATTTAACTCTTCATAAAAAGTTTCTGTATCATTAATTATATAACAAAAGGGACTAAAGTTAATTAGTCCCTTTTATAAGTATAGAGAAAGCTCTATGCTTTATTATTTGTTTAAGCTGTTTTTTGCAGCAGTTGCTAATTCAGCAAATGCTTTTTCGTCGCTAACTGCTAATTCAGCTAACATTTTACGGTTAACTTCGATACCAGCTACTTTTAATCCGTGCATTAAACGGCTGTAAGAAAGACCATTTATACGAGCTGCTGCGTTAATACGAGCAATCCAAAGCTTACGGAAGTCGCGTTTCTTTTGACGACGATCACGATAAGCATAGTTGAATGATTTCATTACTGCTTGATTTGCTACTTTATATAAAGTATGTTTAGAACCGAAATAACCTTTAGCTAATTTTATAACTTTTTTACGACGTCTGCGTGATACTGTACCGCCTTTAACTCTTGGCATTTTGTTTCCCTCCTAATAATCTATCTAAAACGATTACCGATATTATTTGATGTTGTCTAACATGTGACGGATACGCTTGAAGTCACCTTTGCTTACTACAGCAGCTTTACGTAATTTACGTTTTTGCTTTTGAGATTTGTTTCCGAATAAGTGACTTGTGTAAGCATGAGCACGCTTCAGTTTACCAGATCCAGTCTTTTTGAATCTTTTTGCTGAACCGCGATGAGTTTTCATTTTAGGCATTGGTGTTCCTCCTCATTCATTACTTTTCGTTTTTGGGTGCTAACATTAAGAACATACTACGGCCATCCATTTTAGGTGCCGATTCAATTGTTGATACTTCCGCACAAGCTGCGGAGAAACGATCAAGAACACGTTGACCAATTTCTTTATGTGTAATTGCACGACCTTTAAAGCGAATCGATGCTTTTACTTTGTCTCCTTTTTCAAGGAACTTAATCGCATTTCGAAGCTTCGTGTTAAAGTCATGCTCATCAATAGTTGGACTTAAACGAACTTCTTTTACGCTAATAACTTTTTGGTTTTTACGGGCTTCTTTATCCTTCTTCTGTTGCTCGAAACGGAACTTTCCGTAGTCCATAATTCGGCATACAGGAGGTTTTGCAGTAGGCGCAACCATTACTAAGTCAAGATTTGCTTTTGCAGCAATCTCCAGTGCTTCTGTTTTCGTTTTGATTCCAAGTTGATCTCCATTTTGACCAATCAGACGAACTTCACGGGCACGAATCCCATCATTAACCATCATATCTTTGCTAATAATTAGCCACCTCCAAGGTTTTATCCAAATACTCATCATGAACAATACTGCATCCTGATGAAAAGCAAAAGTTTTACTTGCTTTGTTTTTACATATAAAAAAGTGTGGGTGCACTAAACACCCACACTTTACGTTTACAAGTAATAAAAAGCTTGTCGTAAAACCTGCCAACTGCGTTATGCGTCAATCAGGTGAGAAGCGGGTGCTTCTTCTTGTTCATAAAAAGTATTATTTACCTTAGAAATATATCATTAACAACTAGGTGTTGTCAAGGAATCGAAATTTAAAACAAACAACGATTTAAATTCTATCAGATGAAATTGTATTATGCAATACTTTTTTTCATACTTTTCAATTTGTCGATTTAAAGATAACTACAAATACAACGCCTGTCCGTTCCTTTCCGCTGCAGGCACTCGCTTTCCGCGGGGAGCGACGTGAGCCTCCTCGGCGTTCCGCCTGTGGGGTCTCACGCTTCGATCTTCTTCCCGCAGGAGTCGAGTGCCTTCCGCTTCAATCCACTCTTTGTTTTAAAGAAAGGTGGGGAAAAACCTTTGCGAAAAGAGCCACTGTTCTTTAGTTATTAGCTTTTTCTAAATGCTAAAAGCTAACCACTAACATCTAACTTACTTTTTTGCTTCCTTAACTATTGCATCTACAAATGCGTCTAGGGAGATTGTTTCGGATTTTTGTTCTCCGTATTTTCGGACGTTTACTGCTCGGTCTGTGATTTCGTTGTCTCCTAAGACTAGCATGTAAGGGATTTTTTGCATTTGTGCTTCACGAATTTTGTAGCCGATTTTTTCGTTACGTTCGTCAAGTTCTACACGAATTCCTTCTGCTTTTAAGCGCTCTTGCACTTCCTTTGCATAGTCAAAATGAACTTCAGGAGAAACAGGGATTACTTGAACTTGTACTGGTGCTAACCAAGTTGGGAATGCTCCTTTGTATTCTTCAATTAAGAAGGCAACGAAACGTTCCATCGTTGAAACTACCCCACGGTGAATAACGACTGGACGGTGTTGCTTTCCATCTTCTCCAACGTAAGATAAGTCAAATTTCTCTGGTAACAAGAAGTCAAGTTGTACAGTGGAAAGCGTTTCATCTTTCCCAAGAGCAGTACGCACTTGAACATCTAATTTAGGACCGTAGAATGCTGCTTCCCCTTCTGCTTCGAAGTAGTCTAAGCCTAGTTCATCCATTGCTTCTTTTAACATCGTTTGAGCTTTTTCCCACATTGCATCATCATTGTAATATTTTTCTGTATCTTCAGGGTCACGGTATGATAAACGGAACGAATAGTTTTCTAAGCTGAAATCTTTGTACACTTCTTGTACTAAGTTAACTACGCGCTTAAATTCATCTTTAATTTGATCTGGGCGAACAAAAATATGTGCGTCATTTAAAGTCATACCACGTACACGTTGTAATCCTGATAGTGCTCCGGACATTTCATAACGATGCATTGTTCCAAGCTCGGCAATACGAACTGGCAACTGACGATAACTGTGTATGCTATTTTTGTAAACCATCATATGGTGCGGACAGTTCATTGGACGTAACACTAATTGTTCGTTGTCCATCTCCATTGGAGGGAACATGCCATCTTGATAGTGATCCCAGTGACCGGAAGTTTTGTATAACTCCACGCTTCCCATAATAGGAGTGTATACGTGATCGTATCCAAGACGAATTTCTTTGTCTACGATGTAGCGTTCCACTACACGGCGAATTGTTGAACCTTTCGGAAGCCATAATGGCAAGCCTTGCCCAACTTTTTGTGAGTTAAAGAAAAGGTCTAGCTCTTTTCCTAATTTACGGTGGTCACGCTCTTTTGCTTCTTCTAATAAACGAAGGTGCTCATCAAGCTCTGCCTTTTTGAAAAATGCAGTTCCGTAAATTCGTTGTAACATTTTATTTTTGCTATCACCACGCCAATAAGCTCCAGCAATGCTTAACAATTTGAATTCTTTTATCTTCCCAGTTGAAGGAACGTGTACACCACGGCAAAGGTCATAAAACTCACCTTGTTCGTAAATAGTAATTGTTTCTCCTTCAGGAAGTTCACGAATTAATTCAAGTTTAAGCTCATCGCCAATTTCTTCATAACGACGAATTGCTTCTTCACGTGAAACTTCCACGCGAACTACATCCAAGTTTTCATTCACAATCTTTTTCATTTCTTTTTCAATAACTGGTAAATCTTCTGGTGTTAATGAGTGTTCCATGTCAATGTCATAATAGAATCCATTTTCAATAACAGGTCCAATTCCAAGTTTTACGGTATTGCCATATATACGTTTAATAGCTTGTGCCATTAAGTGGGCCGTGCTGTGACGCATGATAGATAAAGCTTCTTCACTGTCTTGAGTAATAATGCTAATTTGCCCATCACCGTTTATTGAAGTACGTAAATCTATTTGTTCGCCGTTTAATAATCCAGCAATTGCTTTCTTTTTCAGACCTGGGCTAATGGATGCCGCAATATCTTCTGTTGTTGTGCCTTTCTCAAACTCCTTTACCGCTCCGTCTGGAAATGAAATCTTTACTAATTCAGACATCCTAATCACCTCTTAAATTTTTTAGTTGTTAGTCGTTAGCGCTTAGCTTTAGTTATAGGACTACACTCTTTACCTAATCACTAGCCACTAGACAAAAGCCCTAACAAAATAAAAAACTCGCCCCTAATAAAAGGGACGAGTTATTATTCTCATCGTGGTTCCACCCTAGTTCCCATAGACTGCTAAAAAGAAAGCAGAATAATGGCTTAAGCTGGATAACGGGTCTACCGTCAACTGCTACTACTCAAGGGTTCGCAATTGAAGTTTAAAGGTGGTAAGCATTCAAATCGTAATAGGAAGCTTGCACCAAATGCTTCCCTCTCTGGGATTCGTATTTAAATACTGTTGTCCTTATCATTACTTTTAAATGGATAGTTTTGTATATGTACGTTATTATATTCTCCTTACGAAGGAAAAGCAACCCCAACTATTCATTAATTGAAAAATTTTCACAATAGGTGGTAAAAATGATAAATTTTCAATTAACTCTCCATTTTTTCAATTGAAATTGTTGATAAGGCAACAGCGTCGCACGTTCTTGAAATATATTTCGTATCGTTTGGACGAGATAATGATCCGTATGATCGGTGTATAAATATAGTTTTTTCGGTGCAATCGAAACAAGTGGTGCCAACACAACGGAATCGATGTAGTAACCGTAATTATTAAAATGAGTTCGGTTAATAAACTTAATTAATTGGTTTTTACTTATAAGTATTCCGTTTTTATCGTAGAAATCAAATTGATAGTTGTATACTAAGTGCACCTCATCAAATGAAGAATCTGTACAGAACAACACTTCTCTTAATTGTTGAATAAAAGCTTGATATTCTTGCTCTAACTTATACTCGTCAATGGCCGCCTCAATGTACGGCATTAGTTGATCAAAATAATGTTTTAATCGAAAGGTAATCAATGATTCAATGGAAAATGAAACATTGCTGTTGATTAGAGATTCTAATACACTTTGCAGTTCTTTCTCTCGTTCGGTATTTTCCGGGAGATTTGGTATATCGTTTATCTCGCCCTTCCTAATACTTTGGTAAATGCATAATATTTGTTCTTGTTCCTCGAAATCCTTAAAATAAAATGTATTCTCTAACACAGAAATAATCCAATTCGTTTCTTTTTTTGTTTGTATAAACCACTTTAATGCTGGTATGAATATTTGTTGACACCAATGATCATCGAAAGTAGAAATTGTCATCTTTTCTTTATTTAAAGAAAGTGCATGAACACTTTTCGAATCAGTTTGAATGAGCTTATTATATAAAATGTTCGCATCTATTTGATCTTGAAAGGAAATGTCAAACAAGTTTGTCCCCCCTTTAATACACCTGTTTCTATGTATATGGGGGTAGTTGTAAAAAAATGAGTGTTTGATTAAAGTTCTTGTTATGTTTTTATAGACAAAAAATAGCCCACAACAATTGGGCTATAACAAATTTATTCTTCGACTTTCTTCTGCAATTTTAAACGTTCTAATCGCTCTGCAAGCTTTCGCTTATCTTCTTCTTGAGCAGTAGTCGTACTTTCATTTTTCTCTTCTGTAATTTTCTGTTCCTTACTAATAAAGCGATTTCTATTTTCTGTTTTCTTCGCTGGTGTCTTAGTGGAACTTTTTGTTTCTGCCCATGACTGATACTGGCGTTGTTCTTGCTTAGCAAGTTCCATTGCATCCGGAACTGTTTTTATATGCTTTCTCGCCCAATGACTTGCAATCTTTTCAATGTATTTACGATTTAACTTCATATCTGTTTTTAGTAAGACGTAGTACAGTAAAACGTTAATAACACCAGCCGGTAAATGCTGCTTAAACATGATATCTTCCACAATTTGAAGGTCAGACACAATTGGCTCACCACCATTTGATAAGTCAGACAACAATTTCCTAGGTGAGACAGTCTCTAACATTTTAATTAACTGTTCATCTTTAGAAGTTGGCTCTTTGTTTTCCATCTTTCGAAGTGTGAAAGGTTGTGTCGTTTCAACTAATGTTGGAAGCTCGTTATTATATTCTAACTGGTACCAATCACGAGATGACTTTCTTAATTTTTCAATATTTATATTGTCATCTTCGTCTATCGTGTTCATTAAAATATCTTTCATTTGCAAGGCATCAATTTGATACAAGAATGATAATTTTTCAATTGCATCCTTCACTTTTGTCGTTATCGCTTTATTAGGGATAACAACATCCGATAAGCCCGCAAATAATAACTCGAAGTCAAAGTTAGTGTGCTTTATTACAGGTTCGGTTCCTTGCGCTCTATTCATCCATTCTTTTTCACTCGTAATTGAAATGTCTTCAAAAGCTTCATCATTCAAACTACCTACCATTTGCTCAGCTTGAATAGATTGAAAAACATCGTTAAATGATTTTGTCACTTGCTCATACTGTTCGTTTATCAGCTTGTCTTCCGTAAAGAATTTTTTAACATTCAAGTATTTACTTTTACTTAGCCGGTTATATAAATAAATATTTAGGACTGGATCTGAGAAAAAAGCGTCTGGTGTTAACGGAGGTTGAATTTCATATATAAAATTTCTTGCGTCATTTTTCTCATTTACATACGTTCTTAATAATCCAATTCCTTCTAACTTCTGTCGCTCATGATGGATGTCTTTCAAATTGCACTGCATCATCGCCATGAGGCTATGATGTGTTTTATCTTCCCCCCATAGACGATCTTGTTCAAGTTCGCTCCAGAGTGTCATATACAGACTAAACCCACGAAAACCAAGTAGTGGCTGGTATAACATTGTTAAGATTTTTCTATCGTATTCATGGATAAGCCCGTTCGACCGAACGATGTAACGGTCGACAGGAACTAGGTCATTCCAATGTCTTGCTGACATACGGTTTCCTCTCCTTTCTTGCTGGTTTATAGAAAAAAAGAGCTGAATGCTCGCCACTTTTCAGTATATAAAGACCGTGCCGGTTTTATGGCCGCTTTCCGCGGGGGAGGCGGTGAGCCTCCTCGAGCCAATGGCTCTGCGGGATCTCACCAGCCTGCCCTCTCCCGCAGGAGTCGTCCACAAAACCGGCACTTTAAATAATTTCATTACTTTTTAGTTATACGAATCCTTGTTAGTCAGTTAATTTTTTTGTTCTTATTTTCTTTCTCGCTCTATCAGTTCTTTTAGTTCATCAAGGAATACATTTATATCTTTAAATTGTCTATAAACAGAAGCAAAGCGCACGTAAGCAATTTCATCGATGGTTGCTAGTCTGTCCATTACCATTTCTCCAATTGTATTACTATTTACTTCGGATACACCGATGTTACGAAGGTCTTTTTCTACATTCATTACGATATCCTCTAGTTGTTTAAGTGCAACTGGGCGTTTTTCGCATGCACGTATAAGTCCTCGAAGTACTTTTTCTCTGCTAAATTCTTCTCGTATTCCTTCTTTTTTTACAACGATTAACGGCATTTCTTCTACTTTTTCAAATGTTGTAAAACGGTATAGGCACTCTTCACATTCTCTTCTTCTACGAATAGAACGCCCTTCTTCTACAGGGCGTGAATCTAATACTCTTGTGCCGTTATGTTGGCAAGATGGACATTTCATCTTTTCATCAACTCCCGTGTCGTCTAATCGTTTAATCCAGATCCTATAAATGTTAAAGATTTGTCAAGCTTTTCGTACATATGTACAATTTGTTTTTTGCTAAATCCAAAGTCAAAAGGTAATGAAGTTTCTGTTGAAACAGAGAAATCTACTGCTGTTTCAAATGCACGTACAGAAATTACCGTAATAATCATAAAAGCTTTCTTCCCGTTATTAATGGATACAGCTATTTCGCCATGTTCTTCTGAAACTGATTTAACGGTGTAACCATTTGTTTTTTCAACAACTTCTTTAACTGCTTTTAGAGCATTTTTGTTTGTTATTTTGTAATACCGACTTTTTAATTGTTTGTCCATGTGATTTTCTCTTGTTTCTGCGTGTGTAGAGAAAAATGTTTTTACGTTTTGTATTAGTGCCATTATGTTGACAACCCCTTTATGGAAGTTCTATTCTCTATGTAAAACTGAATTTTTTTTACCATTAGAAAAAGAGGTGTACATGTACACCTCTTCTCATTTTACTCGATTTACGTATTATTTTAAAGTGCTTTTGCTTTCTTTACTTGAACTGGTCCCATACCACGTGGAAGTTCAATTGTTTCACGTGTTTGAGCGTTAAGTGCTTCAGCAATGTAGTCTGCAGCAACATTTGGATCTAAATGTCCACATGTATAAACGTCGATGCTTGCATAGCCGTGTTCAGGGAAGCTATGAATTGTTAAATGTGACTCAGAGATAATAACAACTCCGCTAACTCCTTGTGGTGCAAATTTATGGAATGCTACCTCACGAATTTCTGCACCTGATTTAAGCGCAGCATCAACAAATGTTTTTTCCACAAATTCCATATCATTTAGCTTGTCAAAATCGCAACCCCATAATTCTGATATAACGTGACGACCTACAGTTTCCATCTCACGTTCCCCCTTTAACTATTATTGTTGGATACATGAATTTCTCTCAATGTTAACTGCTATTAATGTCTTAACTACCACGGGGGAAAGTTAGTCCAGAGAGGTCCTAACCCTTTAAGTAGCCACATTAGCCTTTCAAGAAGTTCACGAATCATAGTATACTTTCTTTTATTTCGTTTTGCAATAAACTTTTTACATTTATTTTTGTTAAAGGGTATATTTTTATAGAAAAGTGGTCAATCTATGTAGTTTGGTATATTTTATTTTAAAATATTCTTTATATACGGATTTTGGAATTGGGTACAAATCGTTGCTGTACGCTGTAGGTGCTCACTTTCCGCGGGTGGTCTCGGGAGCCTCCTCGGCGCAAGCGCCTGTGGGGTCTCCCTTGACGCACTTTTCCCGCAGGAAAAGGAATGCTACGGGAGCGATTCATCGCACGAAGGAAATGCGATAGCATTTTCGAGGATCTCGCTCCTACAGCGTACAGCAACTAATTTAAAGTTATTTTTAAAAGATTTCACAAAGAACTAAGAATTCCTAGAAATATCACTAAAATAGATTTATAAAAAAGATTTAATGAAATTAAAATAGCGGTTAACAGAAAGTTAACCGCTTACAAATTGTTATTCAAATTAATTTGTTACTGCTTCTTTTTGAAACATTTTTTGTGCAACGTAGTTTACTAAGTCTACTACGCGGCAAGAGTAGCCCCACTCGTTATCATACCAAGCTAATACTTTTACTTTATTTTCTTCCATAACGATTGTTGATAACCCATCAACGATTGCGGAATTAGGGTTTGTATTAAAGTCAATAGATACTAATGGTTCCATCGTAATATCTACTACACCATTTAGTGAACCGCGTGCTGCTGTTTCAAATGCTTCGTTAATTTGATCCACTGTGACCGATTGCTTTAAATCTACAACAAGGTCAACTAAAGATACATTTGGTGTAGGTACACGTAAAGCCATTCCATGTAATTTACCTTTTAAGTGAGGTAATACTAATGATAATGCTTTTGCTGCTCCAGTTGATGTTGGAATGATGGATTGAGCGCAAGATCTAGCACGTCGTAAATCTTTATGAGGATTATCGATATTATTTTGATCGTTAGTATATGCATGAACAGTTGTCATTAAACCGTTTACGATTCCGAATTGATCGTCTAACACTTTTACAACTGGTGCTAAACAGTTTGTAGTACAAGAAGCGTTAGAAATTACATCATGGTTTTCAATGTCTAATTCACCTTCATTAACTCCCATAACAATTGTTACATCTTCGTTTTTCCCTGGTGCAGTTAAGATTACTTTTTTCGCTCCAGCGTTTAAGTGTAAAGCTGCTTTTTCGCGTGAATTAAACTTTCCAGTAGCTTCAATAACGATATCTATGTTTAACTCTTTCCAAGGTAATTCCTCTGGATTACGGTTGTTTAATAATTGAATAGTATGACCATTTACAATTAATGCGTTATCTTGAGGAATAATTTCTCCGTCAAAACGACCATGATTTGTGTCATACTTAATTAAGTGAGCTAATGTTTCTGCAGGATAGCTCGCATTGATTGCAACGATATTCATATTTCCTTCTAGGATAGCCCTTCTAAATACCATTCTTCCGATTCTTCCGAATCCATTAATTGCAACCTTTGCCTTCATAAACAATTCCCCTTTTCACCATTATGTTATACTTTTAATCTGATAATCTACAATTAGTATAACATATTTGATTTTTCGTGTCATGAAAAAATTAAAAAAACAGCGGGAATTTATGTTCAGATTTTTTTTGTAATATAAACTGTTGATGTCCGCTGTAGGCACTCGCTTTCCGCGGGCGGTCTCGTGAGCCTCCTCGGCGCATAGCGCCTGTGGGGTCTCACTTAACACGCTTTTCCCGCAGGACAAGGAAGGCTACGCGAGCGATGCATCGCACGAAGGAAATGCGATAGCATTTTCGAGGATCTCGCGCCTACAGCGGACATCAACAAAATAATATCTTATAATAATTTTCACTTACAAAGTCTTTCTAATAAATCTTGTAGTTGGGCTTCTGTTTCGGCGATAGAGCCGTTGTTGTTGATTACTTCATCCGCTAATTTTATTTTTTCTTTTAGTGGTAATTGTGATTTTATTCTAGCTATAGCATCTTCTTTACTTAGAAGGTTACGCTCCATTAATCTTTCTAATTGTGTTGATTCATCTACATATACGAGTAAAGTTTTTTCTACTAAATGTGTTAACTTACTTTCAAATAACAATGGTATATCCATTACAACTAAAGGATGACCTTCTTTTATGTAATTGGCAGCATCTTCTTTCATTTTTGTTCTAACTGCAGGATGAACAATTTCATTTAACTTTTTTCTTCTTTCTTCTTGGTGGAAAATAATATTCCCTAACGCAGGCCGATTAATGGAACCATCTTCATATAAAATGCTTTTTCCAAAGACTTCTACAATTTGCCTATAAGCTGGTTTGCCAATGTCCACTACTTCTCTTGCTACTATGTCAGCATCCACAATCGGTATACCAACATTGCGCATCATATTAGCTACAGTACTTTTTCCACTTGCGATTCCACCAGTTAGACCAATGATTTTAGCCATACTTGACCCCCCCCTACTAAAATTAAAGACTGATAAAAGTATCAGCCTTTAAAGTTTAATTACCCCTATTACAATTAATAACACGCCTGGTAAAAAGGCAAATTTTTGTACCCAACTTATGTTTGAGAATATTTGCCCAATTCTAATACCAGAAATAACAAAAAGCGAACTCATTAATGCAACACTAAGTGCCATGATAATTGGAGAAAAGCCTAACAATGCAGCACCAATTCCTGCTCCGAATGCATCTAATGAAAGTGCTACTCCAAGGAAAAATGCTTCTAGCCCAGTAATGGAACCAGACTTATCAAAATCGGCTTCTGTTGGCTTTCTTAAGATATTTATTACAACACCTAATGACTTAATTTCCAGATTTAAGATCATTTTCTCTCCAACACAAACTTCGTCCTTTTGTTGGCTTGAGCGGAAAAACTGATATAGTACCCACATTCCAAGTAGAACTAAAATAGAGCCTCCAATAGTTTCTGCTACTTTAGGAGACAGAAAATTAGTAATAAGAGTACCGACAAACATGGCTAGTAAAAGAGCCATCGCAGAACACGTGGCAATGATTGCTAAAGATTTTAATGGCATTCTCATTTTTCTTAAGCCATATGTTAAGCCAACACTAAAGCTGTCTAAACTTACTGCAAAAGCTAAAAGTAAAAGCGAGATATATTGAACCATATCGAGCTCCTCCCTACCTAACACTAAAATAGTATATGGCAGGAGCCCATCCGATGTGTTACTAACGTATATCGGTTTTATTATTCAGCTTGGCACTTTCGACAAGTATGTGTTCCTCTACCTGCAACGACTGACTTTTCAATCAAAGTTCCACATTTTTTGCATGGTTCGCCAGCACGACTATATACGAAAAGTTCTAATTGAAACATTCCAATTTGTCCTTGTGAGTTTACGTATGACCTTACTGTACTACCACCTTTAACAACTGCTTCTCTTAAAGTAGCTACAATTTCACTATGTAGCTTTTTTAGATCGTCTTCCGATAAAGAAGATACTAGCCTTGTTGGATGGATGCCTGAACGAAACAGTGCTTCATCTACGTAGATGTTACCAAGTCCAACTAGAACAGATTGATCTAATAACGCTGCTTTTATATTACGATTCGTCTTTTTTAAGCGTTCTTTTAATAATTCTAACGTAAACATATCTTCTAACGGTTCTGGTCCTAATGTGACTAGTGGTTTTTGTTGAAACTCCGATCCCTTAGGATAGAGGTGGAACGTTCCAAACTTCCGAACATCTTGGTACCTAAGTTCCATATCATCTATGAAGTGAAAAATGACATGTGTATGTTTACTTACTGGTTCTTCTTTTGGATAAAGCCCATACTTCCCTTCCATCCTTAGGTGGGAAATCATACAATAGTCCGTTAAATAAAATAATAAGAATTTCCCTCTTCTTTTTACTTCTTGAATCGTTTGTCCTTGTAAAAGCTGTAAGAAAAGGTGTACATCATCAGGATGTTTAACCATCTTGGGCCAATGTACAGTGACAAAGCTTATTGTTTTTCCTGTTACTAATTGCTCTAACGTTCTTCTGACCGTTTCTACTTCTGGTAGTTCTGGCATTTATCTCACCTACTATTATTCTTTACTTAGCGTCAAACCATGTGGAGCCATATGAATAATCAACTTTAAGTGGCACTTCAAGTTCAACTGCTTGTTCCATTATTTCTGGAACTATTTTTTTCATCACTTCTATTTCATCCTCAGGTACTTCAAATACTAATTCATCATGCACTTGCAGAAGAAGACGTGCTTTTAATCCCTCTTTTTCTAAACGCTTTGCCATTTCTATCATTGCTTTTTTAATAATATCAGCGGCGCTCCCTTGAATAGGTGTGTTCATTGCCGTTCTCTCTGCAAAGCTTCGAATGTTGAAATTACTACTTGTAATCTCAGGTAAATAACGTCTTCTATGAAGCAGTGTTTTAACATAGCCTTTGTCTTTTGCATCACGAATAATTTCATCCATATATTCTTTTACACCTGGGAAGCTTTCTAGGTAGCGGTCGATAAACGTTTTTGCATCTTTACGTGTAATATTTAAACTTTGGGATAACCCATAATCACTTATTCCATACACAATACCAAAGTTAACTGCTTTTGCTTGTCGACGCATATTAGATGTTACTTCTTCCTCACTCACGTGGAAAACGTCCATCGCGGTTTTCGTATGAATGTCATGATCCTCTTTAAACGCTTCGATAAGTTTTTCGTCTTTTGCAATATGAGCTAATACACGAAGTTCGATTTGGGAGTAGTCTGCTGCAAAAATAACCCACCCAGCCTCACTAGGTACAAACGCTTCACGTATTCTTCTTCCTTCTTCTAAACGAATTGGAATGTTTTGTAAGTTTGGATCTGTCGAGCTTAAACGTCCAGTTTGTGTTAATGCTTGATTAAATCTTGTATGCACTCGGTTTGTATCTGTGTGAATTACTTTTAATAATCCTTCTATATAAGTAGATTTTAATTTCGATAATTGGCGATAATGTAGGATTTGTTCTACAATTTCATGTTTATCAGCTAGCTTTTCCAAAATGTCAGCAGACGTAGAGTAACCTGTTTTCGTTTTCTTAACTGGTGGTAAACCTAAATTTTCAAATAGTACAACACCAAGTTGTTTAGGAGAATTAATATTAAATTTTTCTCCCGCTAACTCAAAAATTTTCTCTTCGATTGTTTTAAGCTGGGAAGACAGGTTGTCTCCCATGTCTTTTAAGCGACCCTTATCTACTTTAATACCCGTAGCTTCCATTTCTGCTAAAACTAATGATAACGGCATTTCTAATTCTTCAAACAACGATAACTGTTCGTTATTTTTTAATTCTTGGATGTAATCTTCTTTTAATCCTTCGAGTGCAAGAGCTTTTCGCATTAGATGGTCTGCTAAAACGTCTTGTGCTGGAACTTTTTGTTTAGCTCCTTTTCCGTAAACAGCCTCATCTGCCTGTACTTGGGCATAGCCTTTTTTCTTAGCAATTTCAGCTAAATCTGCAGAGCTTTCAGCCGGATTAACAATGTATGCTGCGATAATTAAATCAAAATCAATTCCATTTAGCTCTATCCCATTCCAACTTAATGAAACGATGGCTCTTTTCGCATCAAATACTGTTTTTCTTTGTTTTTCATTTTCAGCAAACTCTTTAAACACATTTGATTTTAATGCATCTTTTGTAGGAATGAAGAAGTTTCCTTTTTCATTTACAAGAGCAATTCCTTGAATATCTGCTTGGTGGTAGTTTTCTTCTAATACTTCCACTAACAAGAAGTTTTCGTTTGCAAAATGGTCTTCTCTTATTTCTTCCAAAATCTCATATGTAATATCTTTTAATTCTTCTTGTTCTTCCGAAACGTCTTCTCCTAGTTTCTCAAGTAACGAGTTAAATCCTAATTCTTTAAACATTTCTTTTACTTTTTGTACATCAAAGCCATCATAAGATGTATCGGGAACAGTAACTTCTATTGGTGCTTCCCTTAAAATAGTTGCAAGCTCTTTACTCATAATAGCTTGTTCTTTGTTTTCTTCTAATTTTTCTTTCAGCTTTTTCCCACTTACTTTATCAATCGATTCCAGCAGAGTCTCAATTGTCCCAAACTCTTTCAATAATTTAATCGCCGTTTTTTCTCCAACACCAGGGACACCTGGAATATTATCGGAAGAGTCTCCCATGAGTCCTTTCATATCGATGATCTGATCAACTGAAATGCCATACTTTTCCGTAATAAACTCTGGTGTGTAGGAATCCACATCTGTGATTCCTTTTCGTGTAATGTCTACTGTTACATTTTTAGAAGCTAGTTGTGTTAGATCTTTATCGCCAGAAATAACTTTCACTTCTAATCCATCTTTTTCAGCTTGTAAAGAAAGCGTGCCGATAATATCATCCGCTTCATAGTTTTCGAGCTCATAGCGACGAATATTATAGGCATCTAGCAATTGACGAATGAATGGAAATTGCTCAGATAACTCTGGTGGTGTCTTTTGCCTGCCGCCTTTGTACTCACCGAACGTTTTATGACGGAACGTTGTTTTTCCAGCATCAAATGCTACTAGCATATGTGTCGGCTTTTCTTCCTCTATAATTCTCATGAGCATCATGGTAAATCCGTAAATTGCGTTAGTATGTATTCCTTTATCATTATTTAAGAGCGGCAGGGCGAAGAATGCTCTGTACGCTATACTATTTCCATCAATTAAAACGAGTTTATTTTTAGTCATCATAATTCCTCCTCTAAAAAATAGTCTTTTTTAAACACCGCTATTGATTTCCGCTCATATCTTCGCTTTCCGCGGGCGGGCCGTGAGCCTCCTCGGCTTCGCCTGTGGGGTCTCACGCTTCCCGCTTCTCCCGCAGGAGTCTTCGATATGCGCGGAAATCCAACCGCTAGATTGAAATCAACTCTACAACAAGCTTTTACATAGAGAAATAAAAAAATGCCATCCTTTTCTTCCTATATTCTATCATGTAATAGAAAAGAAAGAAAAAGATGACATAATGATTTTAACTATTAATCCATGTATCCAAGTAACAAACGAGCATATGGTGAATCTGATGGTAACACGATTACAGTTTCTCCATTTACTGTTGTTTTATAGGATTCAAGCGTACGGTATAAGTTGTAGAACTCTAGGTCTTTTGAGAAAGCATTATTATATATTCTAGCAGCTTCCCCATCTCCTTCTGCTCTAATTTCATCGGCGTCTGCTTTTGCTTTTGCAAGCATTTCCGTTACTTCACGATCTGTATTAGCAATAATACTTGTTTTGGAAGCATCACCCATAGATAAATATTCTTGCGCTGTTGACTGTCGCTCTGAAATCATACGAGTATATACAGACTGTTCATTTTCTTCCGGTAAGTCTGTTCTTTTAATTCGTACGTCTGTAACAACAATACCGTAGTTTGCATTTTCTAAAAGTTCGTTGACTCTCTCCGTTACGATGTCATTTAAACTCCCACGGGAAGATTTTTCATCATTAATAATCTCATCATAGTCAAGTCTCCCTAGTTCTGTTCTTAAAACAGAGAATACAAACTCTGACATACGAGTTTCTGCATTTACAAATGTTCTAGCATTTTGAATCATTTTTGTAGGGTCTTCGATTCTCCACACTACATAGTTATCAATTATCATTCTCTTTTTATCTCGAGTGTTAATTTCCGCTTCCGCTACATCATAAACCATTTGATATTTTGGTAGAGTGGAAACCTCTTGAATAAATGGTATTTTTACATAAATTCCCGGATCTTGTTTTATACCTATTACCTCCTGGAACTGTCTAACAACTTTAATTTCGCCCTCTTTTACGATATAGACGTTACTTGCGAACAATCCAAGGACTATTGCTATAATTACTAAGGTGATACCACCACGTATGGACTTTTTCCATTCGAAGTTCGGTTTTCTTTGTTCAATATCAATAATGTTTTGATCACTCATTAGTTTCCACTCCCTTCCTGATTTGCAGGTGGTTTCGGAGTATTATCTACTCTTTCCTGACGAATTGGGAAGTACTTCATCGTATTTCCATCATCATTCATAATATAGATTTGTGCGTATGGTAATACTTCCTCTAACGTTTCTATAATAATACGACTCTTTGTAATCTCTGGAGAGTTAACATACTCTGTATAAAGAGCGTTAAATCTAGCTACATCACCACGAGCTCTTTCCACACGAGCCGCTTTTTCGCCTTCCGCTAGGGACATGATTGCAGCTTTTTCACCTTCGGCTTCATTCATACGTTGATTTCGGTATCGATTCGCTTCATTTATTTTCGTATTCATCGTTTCACGAGCATCTGTAACATTCGTAAATGCTTTTCTTACGTCTTCATTAGGAATCTCTACATCTTGAAGTTTTACTGCTGTAATACCTATGCCAATGTCATATTTCTCCATTAACTCTTTTAACAGCTCATAAACATCAGCTTCAATTTCAGCTTTACCACTTGTTAACGCATCATCTATTTGTGAACTACCAATCGTACTTCTTAAACTAGCTGACGTTGCATTGTACAAGATTTGCTCAGGTCTATCTGCTTGGAATAAAAACTTTCCTGGATCTGTTATTCTCCACATAACAACCATATCAGCTAATACAATGTTTTCATCACCAGTTATCATTTTTGTATCTTTAGGAAATTCAACTATCACACCGTCTTTTTCCTCATAACCAAACTGTAAACTGAACGTTTCAGTTGATAAAATTTCTACACGTTGGATTGGCCAAGGCATTTTAAAATGTAACCCCGCCCCCTTAATATCTTCATCTACTTTACCGAACGTTAACACTACCGCTTGTTCTGATTGGTCAACAGTGTACCAAGTTGTAACAGCTGAAACACCTAAGACAACAATTAATATTAATGCAAAAATACCGGTATAAATCTGTTTTAAACTAACCAACATTCATTCTCCTCTCTCTTATGCTGTAATATGGCATTACTAGTAAACTAAGTACCATACATAATGCATGACTACTTTACGAAAAACGAACAATCAAAAATTGATATCATTAAATACTATAATAAATGCAATATTATATATATTTAATATTTATACGTAATAGTTCGTTTTTCAATAAACGAAATACAATTATGAAATTTACTAAACTAAAAAAATAGTAAATATAACACCAGAAAATTATCCATTTTATAAATGAACTTTTTTAACCCAGTCTTATATACGAATACATATGACAAAAGTTTCTCTTCTTTTACATTTTAATAAACTTTTTTTCATTTTTGTAACAAATGGTATTGGAATATATGGATAATAATTGAAATAGTAAGATGATGGGATTCATGAAGGAGCTAATTTTTTCACTTTAACACCGAGAGTGGATTGTAGCGGAAGGCACGTGACTCCTGCGGGAAGAAGAGGGAAGGCTGAGACCCCACAGGCGAAGCCGAGGAGTAGGTTTTTTCACGATAGTGAAAATAACCTTCCGCTGCCCTCCCCGCGGAAAGCACGTGCCTGCAGCGAAAAGGAAAGGAAAACTTGTTATAAAAAAAAGTGGCAAGAACACAAAGTGTCCTTGCCATGAAAATTGGCTCCTTGGATGAAGGGGTTTTCAATAATTATATTAGCAAAGGATTATTAAGAGACAATGAAACAATTGTAAACTTATTGTAAATCTTTGTTTTTTTTCAATAATTTTACAACAAAGGTTGTTCCTTCATTCACTTTACTTCTTACCGATACTTGACCGTGATGTGCCTCAACCAAGTGTTTTACGATCGCTAATCCTAAACCAGTTCCACCTGAATTACGACTTCTTGCTTTATCCACTCGGTAAAAACGTTCAAATATTCTCGGTAATTCCTCTTCACTTATGCCAATTCCTGTATCTGAAACTTCTACTACTATATTCTCTCTATCTTCAGTTACTTTTACCGAAACCGTTCCATTAATGCTTGTGTAAGCTAGAGCGTTATTTACTAAATTAATGAAAATCTGCTTTAACCTTGCACTATCTGCTTTTATAAATAACGGCGGACTATCTTTTTTAACTAGATTTAAATTTATTTCCTTATTTTTAGCCTTTCCTGATAACATAACGATTACTTCTTCTAAAAGTTCATGTATATCTAGTACTTGGATATTTAACGGAAACCCTTGCTTCTCCATTTTGGATAAATCTAATAAGTCTTGAATAAGAGTTTGCAAACGGTCACTCTCTTTTAAAATAATGGATAAAAAGTGTTCTAGTGTGTCTTTATCGTTCATTGCACCATCTAAAAGAGTTTCGGAAAAACCTTTAATTGAAGTAATCGGTGTTTTTAATTCATGAGAAACATTTGCAACAAAATCTTTTCTCATTTGCTCTAATTTTTTTATTTCCGTAATATCGTGAAAAACTAATACAATACCTTTCCACTCATTATTCGTCCCAATAATAGGGGCTCCATAAACTTCAAAGTGCTTTCTTTCTATTCCTAGCGGTAGAAGAATTTGTTTTCTTACTTTTACTTCTGTCATAAAAATCTCTTCTACAAGCGAAGTGATTTCTTTATGTTCAAAAGCTTCATAGTATAAGCGGTACAAATAATTTACTGGATCTACATGGAACGTTTCTTTATACGTTTGGTTAACTAAATTAATATAGCCTCGTCCATCAATTAATATTAAACCACTACCCATACTATCTATTATTGTTTTAAGTCTATCTTGTTGCATTTCTTGCGCTTTTGTAATGTCTTGAAGGTTCCGAGCTAAAATATTTATGGACTGACTTAACATTCCTGTTTCATCATGATGTTCTTCATATGTTCTAGCTTTATAATTTCCTTTTGCTAGTTCGATTGCCACTTTCGTTGCAGAATCAATCGGAAGCGTATATTGAGTTGTTATTCGAACACCTAATAGTAGAATAACGAAAAATGATGTACCTAGACTTGCAATCAAAAGTCCCCATATTTGCTGGTTTACTTTTTGTAATGAATCTACTGGAGTACTTAAAATAACAAATCCTTCTACACCATTACCTTGTTCAAAAGAAGAACCGTAATAAAACATTTCATCGTCTTGTTCGTAATAAAAACTCTTTTCATTCTCATATTTAGCTACTATTCTGGATATTAATTCTTGATGAAGATGGTGTGTATTAGGGTTGGCACTTCTTGAATCATAAAGAACCATTCCATCTTTGTCAGCAATGGTAATCCTTGCTGTAAGAGTTTTACTAACATCATTCAACTGTAATTGTAAAGTCGGGCTGATCGATTCTTCTTTTGATATAAATAATGCAATTAAATTGGTTTCTTTTTCAAGTCTTTGATTAAACGTATTTAAGTAAAAACTTTTGAACAATTGCCCTAATAGAAGCCCTAAACACAATAATACGATAACGATTAATGTGATGAGAGCAAATAAAAGGCGAGAGCGGAACTTAGTCATTTTTTTTCGGTTCCTCTAGCTTGTATCCTAAGCCTCTTATCGTTTTAATATATACAGGTTTTTTCGTGTCCTGTTCGATTTTTTCCCGCAGATGGCTAATATGTACATCTACAATTCGTGTATCACCAGCAAAATCATAGTTCCAAACAGCACTTAATAGCTGATCGCGTGTTAGTACACGACCTTTATTTTTGGATAAGTATATAAGTAACTCAAACTCTTTTGGTGTTAGTTCTAGTTGTTCGTTTTGAAAGAATGCTTCATAATGATCAGGTAAAATTTTCAAGTCACCTATCACTATTTTCTCTATATGCTCTTGTTCCCCTTCTTGCTCAGTAGGTGCTACTGTTTGAGACCTTCGTAATATTGCTTTTACACGTGCCACTACTTCACGTGGGCTAAAAGGCTTTGTCATATAGTCGTCTGCCCCAAGTTCTAATCCTAACACTTTGTCAAACTCGTCATCTTTAGCTGTTAACATTAATATTGGTACATTTACTTTTCGTTGTCTAAGTTCTTTGCAAACTTCAATGCCATCCATTTTAGGTAACATTAGATCTAAGACTATAAGTTCTGGTTTTTCTTCGATTGCTTTATGTAAGCCATCTGCTCCATCGTTGGCAACTACTACTTCGTAGCCAGCTTGCTCTAAGTTATACTGAAGAAGCGTAACAATAGACTGTTCATCGTCGACAATTAATACTTTTTTGTTCATTTAAAGGCCTCCACTAATAGTTTAAGAACCCTTCATCCATTTTATCTATTTATATATGGTTCTTTTCAAAAGTTTGTTGTATTTGTATAAAGAGGCCCGTTCCTTTTCGCTACAGACACCTGCTTTCTGCGGGGAGCTTAGCGGAAGGTTATTTTCACTACCGTGAAAAAACCTACTCCACGGCGTTCCGCCTGTGGGGTCTCCCGTTTCGCTCTATCTCCCGCAGGAGTCAGGTGTCCTCCGCTCCAATTCACTCAAGGCTTTGAATGTATAAAGTAAAACAAACCTTGTGAAAAGAACCTTCTATTTACATTCTACACAAGTTTAGAATTGTACACAATTTTCTTTTTCAAACGAAGATTACATGTAAGTACATAGAAAAAACGAGAAGCAGTTTTGGGTCCGCTTCTCGTTTTTTTAGAAGTTCTCTAGTGTTACGCTTTCCATTGATTCTAATTTGTGTGGTGGGCATACCGTTAATGTTCCTTTTATTACTGTTTCATCTTTTTCATTTGTCGCTGAAACATGGAGATCAATTGTATGCTTGTCCGTATTTACATCTGTTACTTCAAATAAATAGTTAATTGTCCCGTAATGGTAAACAGGTTTCGGGAAAGACAATTGTTGTTCTACAACATGACTACCTGGTCCAGGTAAGTATTTAGAAACAGCTGAAGTAACAATTCCTGTTAACATTATACTAGGTACAATAGGTTTTTTGAATGGAGTCTGTGATGCATAGTCGTGTTGTATATATAATGGATTGGCGTCGTTTGTTAAACCTAGATATAGAAGTAAATCTTTATCTTCAATCTTTTCTGTTAATGCAAGTTTTTCTCCAACTTGAATTTCTTCCAATCTTCTACCAAGTTTTCTTTTTTTACCTAGTAACACGTGAAGCACCTCCACAGATAGTAAGTTAATTAGTATGCAAGCGTTTACAAATAAGTAGAATAAATTCGGGGAAGAGATCCCCGAATTAAATTATATTTAAGCTAAAACGTTCATTACACTCTTAACAGAATCAACAGATTTTTGAAGAGCAGTTTTTTCGTCTTCAGTAAGTTCTAATTCAATAATCTTTTCAATTCCACCAGCACCTAAGATGGTAGGAACTCCTAGGTAAATTCCATCGTGTCCGTACTCACCTTCTAAGTATGCTATAGACGGAAGAACACGACGTTGATCTTTAAGGATCGCTTCACACATCTCTACAAGAGAAGCTGCTGGAGCATAGTAAGCACTTCCATTACCTAGAAGGTTAACAATTTCCCCGCCACCTTTTCTCGTTCTTTCTACGATAGCGTCTAGACGGTCTTTCGGAATCAATGTTTCTAAAGGAATTCCCCCAGCATAAGAATATCTTACTAACGGAACCATATCATCTCCATGTCCACCAAGAACGAAACCAGTAATATCTTTAACAGATAAATTTAATTCTTGAGAAACAAATGTACGGAAACGTGCAGTATCTAATACCCCTGACTGGCCAATAACACGGTTTTTAGGGAATCCTGACTCTTTGAATACTGTATAAGTCATCGCATCCACTGGGTTTGTTAATACAAGGATAAAACAATCAGGAGAATGCTTTACGATTTCTCGCGTAACACTCTTCATAATATTAGAGTTTGTATTAACTAAGTCGTCACGGCTCATGCCAGGTTTGCGGGCAATACCAGCAGTAATAACAACAATATCTGAACCTGCTGTATCTTCATAATTAGATGTACCAATAATATTAGCATCAAATCCAAATACAGGGCTAGCCTCTAGCATATCTAGAGCTTTTCCTTTTGTTGGATTTTCTAACTGTGGAATATCAACTAATACTACGTCACCAAGTTCTTTTTGTGCTAATAAAAATGCAGTAGTTGCACCTGTAAAACCTGCACCAATTACGGAAATCTTTTTACGCTTCATTGTCATAAATATTTCCTCCCCAACTTGATTTCAGTAGAAGATATGCTTAAAAAAATAAAAACATGTTTATTTTTCAATAGCCCCAGCAAGATGCTGGAGCTATTGTTTATTTGTAATTACATATTTTTAATTAATTCGTCACCGAACTCAGAGCATTTAACTTCTGTAGCACCGTCCATTAAACGAGCAAAGTCATAAGTTACAACTTTAGAAGAAATAGCTTTTTCCATTGCTTCTACTACTAAGTTAGCAGCTTCTGTCCAACCTAAGTGCTCAAGCATTAACACGCCAGAAAGGATTACGGAAGATGGGTTAACTTTATCAAGACCAGCATACTTAGGAGCTGTACCATGAGTAGCTTCAAAGATAGCATGACCTGTTTCGTAGTTAATGTTTGCTCCAGGAGCAATTCCGATACCACCAACTTGTGCAGCAAGAGCGTCAGAAATGTAGTCTCCATTTAAGTTCATTGTAGCAACTACATCGAACTCACGTGGACGAGTTAAGATTTGTTGTAAGAAGATGTCTGCGATAGAATCTTTTACGATTAATTTACCTTCTGCCTCTGCAGTTTCTTGAGCTTTGTTAGCAGCGTCTTTTCCTTCAGTTTCAGCAATGCGGTCGTATTGAGCCCAAGTGAATACTTTATCACCGAATTCTTTCTCAGCAAGTTCGTAACCCCAGTTTTTGAACGCACCTTCTGTAAACTTCATGATATTACCTTTATGAACTAAAGTTAAAGACTTACGTCCATGCTCAAGTGCATAGTTAATTGCAGCACGTACTAAACGAGATGTACCTTCTTGTGATACAGGCTTAATACCGATACCAGAAGTTTCTGGGAAACGGATTTTGTTAACGCCCATTTCGTTTTGTAAGAAGCTAATAAGTTTTTGTACTTCTTCTGACCCACTAGCATACTCGATACCCGCGTAAATATCTTCTGTGTTTTCACGGAAAATAACCATATCTGTGTCTTCAGGACGTTTAACTGGAGAAGGTACTCCTTGGAAATAACGTACAGGACGTAGACATGTAAATAGATCTAATTCTTGACGTAGTGCAACGTTTAAAGAACGAATCCCGCCTCCAACTGGAGTAGTTAAAGGTCCTTTAATACCAATTATGTACTCACGAATTACATCTAAAGTTTCTGCAGGTAACCATTCGCCAGTTTGGTTGAAAGCTTTTTCACCAGCTAATACTTCTTTCCAAACAATTTGCTTTTCGCCATTGTATGCTTTTTCAACAGCTGCTTCTAATACGCGAGATGCTGCTGCCCAAATATCTGGACCAGTTCCGTCACCTTCAATGAAAGGGATGATTGGGTTGTTTGGTACGTTTAATACACCATTCGTTACTGTAATTTTTTCTCCTGTCACTTGTAAAACCTCCTGGTAATTGTCTTCTTATTTTGATAGAGTCAGAAGCTCCCATAAAAATGTTACTCTTTTTTCGAGAGCTTCGTCAATTTATTCGAATGATAACACCGCTGTTGATTTCCGTACAAGGCTCCGCTTTCCGCGGGCGTGTCTAGCTTCGGAGGCTAGCTCCTCTAGTCATAAGCCATGGTCATCTCGAGGGGAAAAGCACCCTCAAGCTGACCCTGTCTTATGCTTGTCGGAGCTGAACGAGCCACCTCAAACTTTTCGTGGCGCCGGGAGCCTCCTCGGCGCAAGCGCCTGTGGGGTCTCCCGCTCCCCGCTTCTCCCGCAGGAGTCTCCACCTTGTACGGAAATCACAGCTTGTTAGCAATTATATTAAATCGCCTTACTTTAAAATTGTCATTCGAAGCAAACCCTTACTTTACTAACGCTTTTCAACTGGTACGTATTCTTGCATACCAGGTCCTGTGTAATCAGCACGTGGACGGATTAGGCGGTTGTTGCTGTATTGCTCAAGAATGTGAGCTAACCAACCTGATACTCGACTCACTGCAAAGATTGGAGTGAATAAGTCATGGTCAATACCTAAAGAGTGGTACATGGACGCTGAATAGAAATCTACGTTTGGAGGAAGCGGCTTCTCTGAAGTAACGATTTCCTCAATTTTTGTAGACATTTCGTACCATTGTGGCTCGCCAGTTAACTTAGTTAACTTCTCACTCATAGCGCGTAAATGTTTTGCACGTGGATCTCCGTGACGATATACGCGGTGACCGAAGCCCATAATTTTTTCTTTGTTTGCTAATTTCTCACGAACATAGCTATCTACTTTATCAACAGAACCAATATCCGTTAACATCTTCATAACAGCTTCGTTTGCTCCACCGTGTAATGGACCTTTTAATGCACCGATTGCTGCTGTAACACCAGAATATACATCTGATAAAGTAGCTACACATACACGTGCAGTAAAAGTAGATGCGTTTAACTCATGGTCTGCGTGAAGAACTAATGCTTTGTTAAATGCTTCTTCTGCAATTTCGGATGGCTCTTGGCCAGTTAGCATGTATAAGAAATTAGCAGCAAAGCTAAGATCTGTTCTTGGTGCAACAGGCTCTAATCCTTTTCGAATTCTAGAGAATGCCGTAACGATAGCAGGCATTTTCGCTTGTAGGCGAACTGCTTTTCTATAATTTGCATCAGCATCCATTACATCAGCTTCAGCATCATATAAACCTAATAATGATACCGCTGTGCGTAATGCTGCCATTGGATGTACTTTGTCGATTGGATATGTTTTAAAATGGTTGATTACTTCTTCAGGTAAAGCTGCATTTTCAGCTAATTCTTTCTTTAATGTAGCCAATTCTTCTTTATTTGGAAGTTTTAAATGCCAAAGTAAGTAGATTACCTCTTCAAAACTAGCATGTTCTGCTAAGTCATCGATATTATACCCAACATACGTTAATGTATCATCAATGATAGAACTAATAGATGAAGTTGTAGCTACTACCCCTTCAAGACCTTTTGTTGCTGTCATTTTCAACCTCTCCTTTGCAAAAATGTCTTTCAAATCCTAATCTACTGATAACTGAACGTTTGCTCACCATAATGTTAGCAAACATTTCGAAAAAAGAAAATGCTTACATTTCCTGTGAAAAGAAAAGCACACATAGCAAAGTAAACTTTGACTTAATGGTGCCTTGTTCAGCTATATAATTTACTTTTATATGTAGGAAGGAAATGCTCTTGGTATTATTATATCAAATTTCTGAAATTTGTGAACGAAAAGTACAAAAGTCATGCGAAAATTATTATAACGAAAAAATATTATGTGAAATATTGAATTACTCTCATTACGAGATAAGCGATTCCAGCACCTATTAATGGACCAACCGCCACCCCTTGAAATAATGCAACCGCAAGTATTGTCCCAAAAACCAATGCTGCCGTGATATGTGGATCATTAGCTAATAAAGTAAGACCACTCTTGGCTATTAATGCAACGGCAATACCGGCTCCTAAAGCGACCCAAGCATAAGAAGACTTAACTGCTTCTTGCAATTGTTTAAAGCCAATTTCCCCTGTAGCAATTGGGACTAGTACAGCTATAGTAATAATAGTTACACCCCAATTAATCCCTTTTGCTTGTATAGTAGGGAATAACTTACTATCAAGTCCAATTACTTTAATCACTAGTAAAACTGCTACTGCAACAATCAAGGAAGAGTTTTTGGCAATAATTCCGATAATGAGTAATACAATTAAAAAAAGCGTTGCATGACTTAACAAGTAGTTTCATCCTTCCAAACTATATAACACTACACCTTATCGTACCATATTTGTCTTGCAAATTAAAAAAATACGACTTTTGTCTTTACATTCATGCAGGAAAGAAATAACAAGTTAGAGAACTTAAAGTATAGTTGGATTTGTTAACGGGGGGATTTGCTAGTGAATTGGAATTATATTTATATCGGTTTTCGAACCGTTGCTGTTCTTTTAATTATTTTAGTAAGCCTATTTTCCTTTTACTTTATTTTTAAAGTAACTTATCCATTTGTGATTGGATTTGCTTTAGCTTTTTTCATAAACCCTATCGTTAATTTTTTTGAGACCAAGGGTCGTTTACCTCGTACTTTATCAGTTTTCATATCATTAGTTTTATTTTTTTCTATTGTAGCTGGGTTATTAACTTTATTAATAGTAGAGATTGTTTCTGGTACGGAGTATTTAGCAAAAGTAGTTCCAAGTCACTTAGAAAACTTTATCATTTATATTGAACAATTCATTGTGACACAGTTCTTGCCCTTTTTTAATCAAATAACTGCTATGTTTCATAATTTAGAACAAGGGCAACAACAATCTATCCTTTCTAATGTAGAAAATTTAGGTGGTACAATTGGTGCAAATCTTGGTCAATTTATCCAACAATTTCTGCAAACATTACCTAAATTATTTACGTGGATACCAAATGTAGCAACCGTAATTGTATTTTCCTTATTGGCAACATTTTTTATTAGTAAAGATTGGTATAGATTACAATTACGTTTTAAAAAGTATATTCCAGATAAACCTCAGGAAAGTATTCGAAAAGTTATTTTTAGTTTAAAGCTTGCCTTTTTCGGATTCTTACGTGCTCAAGCTACACTTATTAGCATTACTACGATCATTGTCTTAATAGGGTTACTAATATTACGCGTTGAATATGCTATTACAATTGCCATTATTATTGGGATAGTTGATTTACTTCCTTACTTAGGTACAGGATTAGTGTTTGTACCTTGGATTATTTATTTGGCTATAAGTGGAAATGTTAAGTTAGCTATTGGCTTAGGCATTCTATATATTATTGTATTGGTTCAAAGGCAATTAATGGAACCTAAGATTCTTTCGTCTAACATTGGGTTAGATCCTTTGGCTACATTAATTTCACTGTTTGTAGGATTTAAATTAATTGGCTTTTTAGGACTAATAGTAGGACCTGTTGTATTAGTAATTATTAATACTCTTCATAAGGCGGACGTTTTTAAAGATGTGTGGAATTATGTAATTGGTGGCAAGAGTGCCTAGATGGGTAGATAATAAGAAAAAGGCAGCTAATAAAGTAGCTGCCTTTTTTGCATTTACCGCTTATTTATAATAATAAATTGGCCTCTATCTACCAATTTTCTTAATGTGTTGTATATTAGAGGTTTAATAAAGTTTCTAGTAGTAGGAATTAATAGCATAAAGCCTAGTGCGTCCGTTAAAAAACCTGGTGTTAGTAAAACAACTCCACCAACTAAAATACAAAGTCCATCTATAATAACGTCTCCTGGCATTTGTCCATAGCTCATTTGTTGTTGTGCTTTTCTTAACGCCTCTATTCCTTGGTACTTAGCCAACCAAGCGCCTAAAACCCCTGTAAAAATAATTAAAAGAATTGTTACAAGTACACCTAATGTTTTGCCTGAGAAAATAAGTAACCATATTTCTAGTGCAGGCACAATTATGATCAAAGCTAAAAGCAATTTGAACATGAAGAGTCTCTCCATTCTATACCTTTATACGCTTATTATAGCAGATATAACTAAAGTACGCTTCTTTAAATCACCCTGAATAGGTATATATCCCATTGGCAGAAAAATCCTATTACAATAAAAAACCGATTTACCAACCTATAAGAGTTGGAAAATCGGTTTTCGTGATAATAATAATTATAGTACGCTTGCGTGACCAGTAAAGATTGTCCCGCGGTTTGAATCTACTGTAATTTCTTGTCCATCTTTTAAAACAGAAGTTGCATCTTCCACCCCAACGATTACTGGAATTCCTAAGCTTAATCCAACAACCGCTGCGTGGCTAGTTAGACCACCTTCTTCTGTAATAAGAGCAGATGCTTTTTCTAATGAAGGCATCATGTCTTTGTCTGAACCAATCGTTACAAGTATTGCACCTTGTTCCATTTTAGTCGCTGCTTCTTCTGCAGTTCTTGCTACAACTACTTTACCGTAAGCAGACTTTCTGCCAATACCTTGTCCATTAGCTAATACGTCACCTACAACATGAATTTTCATTAAGTTTGTTGTACCTTTTTCACCAACTGGTACACCAGCAGTGATAACAATTAAGTCACCGTGTGAAACTAGGTCAGTATTTAATGATTCTTCAATTGCAACTTCTAACATTTCATCAGTTGTCGTTGCTATGCGACCGATGCGAGGGTGTACACCCCATACTAACGCCAATTTGCGAGAAACAGAAGCATTAGCAGTTACTGCAACGATTGGTGCTTTCGGGCGGTATTTAGAAATCATTCGAGCTGTATGTCCACTTTCAGTTGGAGTAACGATAGCAGATACATTTAAATTAATAGCTGTGTAAGCTACAGATTGACCAATTGAATCTGTTACTGAGTGTGGAGCTTCTTTAATTCTAGCACTTAACAGTTCACTATATTGTAATGCTGATTCTGCACGAGATGCAATGTTATGCATCGTTTGAACTGATTCAACTGGGTATGAACCTGCAGCAGTTTCACCAGATAACATAATAGCATCTGTACCATCAAAAATAGCGTTCGCAACATCACTTGCTTCTGCACGAGTTGGGCGTGGGTTGCGTTGCATCGAATCTAACATTTGAGTAGCTGTAATTACAGGCTTACCTAATTGATTACATTTTTTAATTAGCATTTTTTGAACTAGAGGTACTTCTTCTGCTGGAATTTCCACACCAAGATCTCCACGTGCAACCATTAAGCCATCAGAAACTTCAAGAATTTCGTCAATGTTGTCGACACCTTCTTGGTTTTCTATTTTAGGAATGATTTGAATTTCTGGTGCATTGTTTTGCTCTAGTAACTCACGAATTTCTAAAACATCTGATGCACGGCGAACGAACGATGCAGCAATAAAGTCAACACCTTGCTCAATACCGAATCGAATATCGTTTGCATCCTTTTCCGTAATACCAGGTAGGTTCACTTTAACACCAGGTACGTTCACACCTTTTTTATTCTTTAATGTACCACTGTTAAGGATTTTCGTACGAATTTCGTTGTTTCCAATTTCTAATACTTCTAATCCAATTAATCCGTCATCTAAAAGGATACGAGAACCTGGAGTTACATCGTTCATTAGTTCAGCATATGAAATGGAGAACTTTTCAGTTGTACCTACTACTTCTTCCATAGATACGATAATTTCATTTCCTTCTACAAGCTCAATAGCACCGTTTTCCATTGTATGTGTACGTATTTCTGGTCCCTTTGTATCTAGAAGAATTGCAACGTTTTTACCTAATTTTTCTGCCGCTTCACGAATGTTTTTAATTCTTGCACCGTGCTCTTCATAATCACCGTGTGAGAAGTTAAGGCGTGATACGTTCATGCCTGCCTCCATTAACTGTGATAACTTTTCTACTGTTTCACTTGCTGGTCCAATCGTACAAACTATTTTCGTTTTTCTCATTAATTTTGTCCTCCTATGAATGTTATGAAAACGATTCCATTATGCATATAGCACTCCACTAAATCGATAATTCTTTTGATAAGCTATACATTTTTTTATCGATAGTATGTTCTTGTGATAATGCTTCAATAATATCGTGATTTACTAATACATTATTTTCGATTCCAACACAACGGCCACCTTGACCTTCTAATAATAGCTCGACAGCATATGCACCTAATCTACTTGCAAGTACACGATCGAATGCTGTTGGTGAACCTCCACGTTGAATATGTCCTAATACACTGACTCTTGTTTCGAATTTCGTACTTTCTTCTATCTTTTTACCATACTCTACGCCGCTACCTACACCTTCAGCTACAACAATAATACTATGTTTCTTTCCACGTTCTGCACCACGTTTTAAACGTGCAATTACTTCGTCCATATCATCTTTTGCTTCAGGAATAAGTATCGTTTCCGCTCCTCCAGCAAGGCCCGCCCATAAAGCTAAGTCTCCAGCATGTCGACCCATCACTTCGATAACATATGTACGTTCATGAGAAGTTGCCGTGTCACGAATTTTATCAATAGCATCAATGACAGTGTTAAGCGCTGTATCAAAACCAATTGTAAAATCAGTACCTGCAATGTCATTATCAATTGTACCAGGTACACCAACACATGGAAAACCATGTTCCGTTAGTTTCTTAGCACCTTGATAAGATCCATCTCCACCGATAACAACTAATCCTTCAATACCGAATTTCTTTAATTGTTCAATACCTTTCAGTTGACCTTCAACTGTTTTGAATTCTTCACAGCGTGCTGTATATAACATTGTACCACCGCGATGAATGATATCACCAACTGAACCAATTTCAAGTTTTTTAATATCTCCTTCAATTAATCCAGCATATCCACGATATACACCGTACACTTCTACATTATGAAAAATTGCTTTACGAACAACTGCACGAACAGCTGCATTCATTCCTGGTGAATCCCCACCACTTGTTAGAACTCCAATTCGTTTCATTCATTTCACCTCTAACTTTATTGTTTCAAAAAGAAAAGAATATAGTGCAAGCCAAAAATAAGCTTTATATCAATACTACTTCCCTACTTGAGTAGTAAGTTATACATACAGGAAAAATGTGACATAAGCATCCGTTTACTACATCATTAGTATGTAGCTTTTGTAAAAAGATAAGCACACTTTTTGGTTTTTTTATGCGTATTGTGTGTATGTAAAAATAATACTATAAGCATTTTCTTTTCTAAGTCTATTAAAAAAATAACATGAAGATATAGCGAAAACAATAGAGAAACATTAGAATATGTGAAACTTTCATGGTAAAAAAAAAGGTAAACGCATACATTTCTAATCCACTGGCAAATTTAACCTCAAAAGGGTAATGCATACAAAAAATTAGAGCCGTACTTTATGTCGGCTCTAAATAGAATAAAATTATTTCACTTCTATTTCTTCATTTAAAAAAGTATAAGTGCCGATACGTTTGTATTTAGCATAACGCTGTTCAATTACTTCATCATCCGATAATGGCATTAAATCTTCTAATGATGCACCGATTACTTCTCTAATCTTCTCCGCTTGGAATTCAACATCACGGTGTGCTCCACCTTTAGATTCTGTAATTATTTCATCAATAACTCCTAATTCTTTTAAATCCGGAGCAGTAATTCTCATCGATTCAGCTGCTTTTTTGGCAAGTGTTGCATCTTTCCATAATAGTGCAGCAGCCCCTTCTGGTGAAATAACCGAATATGTTGAGTTCTCTAGCATGTGAACATGGTTCCCAACACCAAGAGCTAAAGCACCACCACTACCACCTTCACCAATAACAATACAAATTACAGGAACTTTTAAGCCAGCCATTTCAAATAAGTTTCTAGCAATAGCTTCACTTTGACCTCTTTCTTCCGCAGCTTTACCAGGGTAAGCTCCTTTTGTATCAATAAAACAAATAATAGGACGACCAAATTTTTCTGCTTGGTACATAAGGCGAAGGGCTTTGCGGTAACCTTCAGGATGAGGCATACCAAAGTTTCTTCTAATATTTTCTTTCGTATCTTTCCCACGTTGATGACCGATGATTGTAACAGGGATATCATTATACTTTGCAATTCCACCAACGATTGCAGCATCATCTCCATAAAAACGATCCCCATGACATTCTAAGAAGTTTGTAAAGATTCTTTGAATGTAGTCTAATGTTGTTGGTCTTTCAGGATGTCGTGCAATTTGTACTCTGTCCCACGGCTTTAAATTTCCGTAAATATCGTTCTCTAATTTTTCTAATCGTGCTTCTAACTTTTCAATTTCATCTGTTAAATCCATATCTGTAGATTTTGTAAATTCACGTAATTCGCTAATCTTCGAACGAAGTTGCACTACTGGTTTTTCAAATTCTAATTCTCCTACCACTTTTGGTCACCTCCTACATGATGAATATCCAACACATTTGTTAAGGTTTCTTTCATATCTGCTCGGTGAATAACAGCATCTAATTGACCGCACTTTAATAAAAACTCTGCCGTTTGGAAATCTTCAGGTAATTCTTCACGGATTGTTTGCTCGATAATTCTTCTTCCTGCAAAACCAATTAATGCTTTTGGTTCAGCAAAATTATAATCACCTAGGGATGCAAAACTAGCTGATACTCCACCAGTAGTTGGATGAGTCATAATGGAAATAATTAATCCACCACTCTCACTAAATAATTTTAATGCACTGCTTGTTTTTGCCATTTGCATTAAACTTAATACACCTTCTTGCATACGTGCTCCACCGGAAGCTGTAAAAATGATAAATGGATGTCCTTTTGCCTTGGCATTTTCAATGGCTCTAGTAATCTTTTCTCCAACAACAGAACCCATACTTCCCATGCGGAAAGTCGAATCCATCACCGCTACTACAACAGGGAATGAATTAATGGTACCTTCACCAGTAACAACCGCTTCATTTATACCCGTTTTTTTGCGGTCACCTTCTAGCTTTTCTAGGTAGCTTGGAAAATCTAAAGGGTTTTCTGAAATCATGTTTGTATCATATTGCAAAAATGTACCTTCATCCAAAAGACTTTCAATACGTTCTTTCGCATTCATTGGGTGATGATGTCCACAGTGAAGGCAAACTTTTAAGTTTTTATTTAGTTCTTTTGTGTACATTATTTTTTTACATTTTGGACATTTGGTCATAATTCCTTCTGGTACATCTTGTTTCGCTTGTTCTGAAGGTATTGATGCATACTTTTTCTTTTTCGTAAATAAATCCTTTAACACAATTGAACCTCCTAATATTGTTATCTAGTTTTGGTATTTGGTACTAATAACAGGTCAAAAATTAAGTAAGTAAGGAAGTTCTAATAATAGAATTATTTTTTCAGATCCTATACTTACATTTGCTTGTACTATTAATGTAACGAAATTATATTTTATTTGTTGTAGAAAGATGTCATTCTTCTATCGACATTTTTTGCAGAAAATGTTTTTCATATATTTTAAAGGCATTTGATAGACTATCTTGTTCTAATGCTCTCAACAATTCTAAACAAGTTTTACTGTCTATTAAATTTGAGTGATTAAACGTATCCCAATAGCTACTAACAATTACCCAAATTCGAAAAATAAGATGATTGCCGGCTGCGTAGGCGATTTTCTTAAAGAAAATTGCATGTGTTAACTCTTTTTCTATTTTAACAAATTCTATTAAATCACTTAAAAGAATATTCCGATTTTGACGTGTGTGAATAAGACTTAAACAAAGCTTTTCCATCTCTATCTTTGTTTCTATTAAATCATCTTTCGTTTTTTCGGACTGCAAAATGAATGTACCAAGTAAATCTACAAGATGGTGTTCTGTGAAGTCTTTCATAAAGGTTCCTTCACCACGTCGCGTTTCTATTAATCCAAGTAATTCTAATGCCCGTAGTGCCTCCCGAACAGATGACCGACCGACTTTAAGTCGGTCAGACAGTTCACGTTCAGATGGTATTTTGTCTCCTGCTGTTAAGCCATCCTCTGTAATGATAGCTCTAATTTCTTTTACTATCTCTAAATACATCTTTGGAGTAGATGTCACTGATTATTCACCTTTTCCAATACTAGCTTCTCGTCTCGTTCTCTCGGCAACTTCTTCTGGATCTACTTGCAGACGAGCAACACCAGTCTCCATTGCTGCTTTCGCTACAGCAGATGCAACAGCTGGAGCTACACGCGGGTCGAAAGGTGCAGGAATTACATAGTCTGATTTTAGTTCTTCGTCTGAAACAAGACTTGCAATTGCTTCTACTGCAGCAATTTTCATTTGTTCATTAATATGTGTAGCACGAACATCTAGGGCACCTCTAAAAATTCCTGGAAAAGCTAATACATTGTTTACTTGGTTAGGGAAGTCTGAACGCCCTGTACCGATAACACTTGCCCCAGCAGCCTTTGCATCTTCTGGCATTATTTCTGGAACTGGGTTCGCCATTGCGAAAATAATTGGGTTATCATTCATGCTTCTTACCATATCTTGTGTAAGTGCACCTTCAACAGAAACTCCTATAAAAACATCCGCATCCTTTATAACATCAGCTAAAGTGCCTTCTTGACGGTTACGATTCGTATATGCAGCCACTTCGGCCTTAACACTATTCATCCCAGTTGGGCGACCTTCATAAATTGCACCTCTAGAATCACACATAATAATATCGCGAACACCGTAGCGGTATAATAATTTTATGATGGCAATACCTGCCGCTCCTGCACCGTTAGCAACTACTTTAATTTCAGACATCGTTTTGCCACTAATTTTTAGTGCATTTACTAGACCTGCTACTGTAACGATTGCTGTACCATGTTGATCATCATGGAAAATAGGGATATTTGTCTCTTTTTTTAGTCGCTCTTCAATGACAAAGCAGTTTGGTGCAGCGATATCTTCAAGGTTTACTCCCCCGAAGTTCGGCTCTAGTAATTTAACTGTTTCAATTATCTTTTCTACATCTGTTGTATTTAAACAAATAGGAAAAGCATCTACGCCAGCAAAACTTTTGAAAAGTACTGCTTTACCTTCCATAACAGGCAATGCAGCTTCTGGTCCGATGTTACCTAATCCTAAAACAGCTGTACCATCAGAAACTACTGCTACCATATTGCCTTTCATCGTATAGTCATACACTTTATTTTTATCGTCATAAATGGCTTTACAAGGTTCTGCTACTCCAGGTGAATATGCTAAACTTAAATCTTTTGCATTTCTTACTGGCACTTTTGATATTGTTTCTAGTTTTCCTTGATGTACTTTATGCATGTGTAATGCTTCTTCTTTTAGTGATACCATTTGGATCCTCCTTAATCAAAAAGCGCAACTGATTCTATTAGTTATATTTTTCATCTTTGATGTTTTGGCTATTTTTTACGCTTCGACCTTATTTTACTATGTTCCTTGTTAGGATGCCAAAGTTAATACATACTACCCTGAAAAGTTGATTACTGGCGCTTCTCCCGCAGGAGTCTCAGCCTTGCACGGAAATCAACAGGTAAGTTTCTAATTATCAACACTACGTTTTAACATTGCCTATTTAATTAAAATATTTATTTTTATCACATTGTTTGCATAACTTAACCTATTATTTATAAAAATAAAAAATAAGGAGGTGGTCTGACCACCTCCTCATACTATAACATATCTCTTTTATTGTAAAGGTACATCTTTCTTAAATACGACATTTTGGGTCCCTAGTAACTGTTCTAAATGTTGTAAACATTTATCTGTTGGCATGATAAAATCTTCTTCAGGAAGTCGGATTGTTTTTTTATTCTTTACATAATGTACGTATACTTCCACTGGACCACGATTCTTGTTTAGAACACTTTTTAAATCTTGCAAAATGGTACTCGATTGTTTTGCTTCATCAATTTTTAAAAAGACTTTTCCTCTTAAATGCTCGTATTGTTGTATTATTTGATTAGAAGAAAGTATATTTTTAACGATTAATTGATCTTTTTCGTTCCTTGACTCTATTTTACCCTCGAGCAAAACTATTTCTCCCTGCTTGAATTGTGTAGTGAAGCGAGAAAAAACATCAGGAAACACTACGGCTTCTAAATCACCTGATTGGTCACTTAAAGTTAAAAATGCCATCTGTTCCCCTTTTTTCGTTCGAATCGTCCTACCACCTACAATTAAAACACCTAACTTAACATACCCTTTAGAAAACAGAGCATTTTCAATATTTGTTGTACCAGCTAATTTAAAATAACTTTCTAACATTTCGACAGGGTGGTTAGATAAATAAAATCCTAATGCTTCTTTTTCTAATTCTAACTTCTGTATTAGTGGCATAGGTTCTACTTTTACATACTTCGGTTTAATATCGAATTCAACTTCTAGCATTAACCCCATTTGATCTTCATCTGTTGTTGGTGTAACTAATTCTGCATGTTGCATCGCTACATCAATACTTGCTAACAGCGTTGCTCTATCCTCATTAAATTCATCTAGCGCACCTGCGTATATTAATTGCTCTAGTAACCTTCTATTCAACTTGGAGGATGTTCGCACACTTAGATCGAACAAGTCTGTGTAAGGCTGTTTTTTACGTTCCTCTACGATATATCTTACTATTTGTCTACCTACGCCTTTTATTGCTAGAAGGCTAAACCTGATACCATCTTTGTCTGTTAGGAAACTAAAAGCGCTTTTGTTAATAGATGGTGGTAAAACACGAATTCCTTTTCTTTTTGCTTCATTGACATATTGACTTATTTTTTGCTCATTTCCGATTATGCTAGACATGAATGCACTCATAAATTGAATCGGAAAATTCGCTTTCAAGTATGCTAATTCATATGCAATCATGCTGTAGGCGACAGCATGTGAGCGGTTAAATCCATAGTCAGCAAACCGAACGATAAGGTCATAAATATGGTTGGCAGTTTTTTCGTCATATCCGTTCTTCAAGCAACCTTTCACAAAATGTTGCCTTTCTTCTGCCAGTACTTCTTTTTTCTTCTTTCCAACGGCTCGTCTTAGCAAATCTGCTTCTCCTAATGAAAAACCAGCAAGCGCTGAAGCTATTTGCATAATTTGCTCTTGATAAACGATAACGCCGTAAGTATTTTTTAATATCGGTATTAGATCTTCATGTGGATACTCAATTGGTTTTACACCATGTTTTCGCTCGATAAACAAAGGTATTTGTTCCATCGGACCCGGTCTATACAACGCATTAACAGCTACAATATCTTCTAATGAATTTGGCTTTAAGTTCAATAACACTTTCCTCATACCAGGAGATTCTAACTGGAATATGCCGGATGTATCCCCTTCAGACAGCAAAGCAAAAGTTGCTTCATCGTTTGGTGGAATAGGTTCTTCTATTTTTAGGTCTGCTTTTTGAACAAGGGACTTAATCGTTTGAATGATTGTTAAATTCCGCAATCCTAAAAAATCCATTTTCAGTAAGCCGATATTTTCTAATGTTTCCATAGGATATTGTGTTAAATACGTTTCTTGTGTACTTTGTTGGATCGGAATAAGTTCCGTTAAAGGGTTTTCACTAATGATGACACCTGCTGCATGTGTAGATGTATGTCTAGGTATACCTTCTAGTTGTTTTGCAACCTCAAATGCTCGCTGTCGCTCTTTCGTTTCTGTAACCGCTCTCCTAAAAGCATCCACTTCTGTAAAAGCACTTTCTAATGTTGTTCCAGGTTTCGAAGGGATAAGCTTAGAAATCCCATCGATTTCTTTTACAGATAAACGTAAAGCTTTTGACACATCTCTCCAAGAAGCTTTGGCTGCAAGTGTTCCAAACGTAATAATTTGCGCTACATGCAGCGAACCGTACTTATTTGTGACATAATGAATCACTTCATCTCTTCGATTATCTTGAAAGTCGATATCAATATCTGGCATAGAAACGCGCTCTGGATTTAAAAATCTTTCAAAAAGTAAATTATGTTGTATTGGGTCTACATTCGTAATATATAAGCAATAAGCTACTAATGATCCAGCAGCAGAACCACGTCCAGGCCCTGTTAATATGTTATTTTGTCTTGCAAACAACATAAAATCCCAAACAATTAAAAAATAATCACTAAACCCAGTTTTTCTAATAACATTAAGCTCGTATTGCAATCTATTTTTGTAATGGTTATTGACATTTTTCACTCGTTTATTTAGCCCTTGTACACAAAGTTCCTCAAGGAAAATTTCTGCCGACATATCGTTTTCAATAGGATATTTAGGTAATAATCGTTGATTAAACTTTATTTCAACATTACAATTTCTACTTAGTAAAATTGTATTTTCTAAAGCCTCTAAGCAATCTGAAAATGTCTCATACATCTCATCGCTACTCTTTAAATAAAACGGAGCATCTTTTGGAAAATCCTCCAAAGGCTCTCCTCGTTTAATAGCCTTTAAACATTCATAACTAAAAACATCTTCTTTTTGTAAATAATGTACTTTATTTAAAGCAACTGTTTGAAATGAATATCTTACTAACAACTTTTCGGTTATGTGATGGGCTTCTTGAGAGTGTCTTTCCATCCCTAAATAAACTTTTTCTTTTGTGAAAACGTCAAAGTAAAATTTCGTTCGTTGTAAAAATGTTTCTTTTTCATCTAGTACATGAATTAATTCACACGTTGTTGCTGGCAAAATAGCGAAAAGTCCTTTTGCATAGTGCTTTAGCCATTTTTTTGGTACACCATTTTTCGATTTCGTTTGTACAATACTAGATAGTTTCATTAAGTTAACATAGCCTTGATAGTCTTCAGCTAACAATAACAATTGACTACTAGATGTTTCATCTATGTCTTCTATTACAGATAAAGTTATGCCGATAATTGGCTTTATTCCTTTTTCTTTACATGCTTTATAAAAGTCCACGGCTCCATACATAACGTTTTCGTCTGTTATTGCAATTGCTTCAAAACCCTCTTGTTTGGCTCGTTGAATAAGCCTGTCAATTCTAACAGAACTATTTAACAAACTGTAACAACTCATTATATGTAAAGGAACGTAACTCATTATTCTCACACCTTTATTTTCACTTTCCATTCTATTATAGACCGTACACATAGTAAAAAGTAACGGAAATTTCAATTGGTTTCTACTGCAAGAAAAACATACTTCTTTCTTCTTGTCCATATATATGATATATGGACTGAAAGGATGATGAAGATGGAAGTAAAAGATCCATTTATTGCTACACTACTGTTAAGTTTTTTTATTTCATTAGGTGTTTTAATTGGCGGGGCATTAATTGGGGGATTCGCTGCTTTCTTAGTTGGAGATGCCCCACTTAATCGAATGGCTAGGTTAGCTTCTTCATTAAAAATTTGGGCAATTGTTGCTGCGATTGGTGGAACATTTGACACTTTTTACAACTTTGAAAAAGGCTTATTTGGTGGAGAAACCAAGTTTTTAGTAAAACAAATATTGCTTATCATTACAGCAACAGGTGGTGCACAATTAGGTGCATTAATTATAAATTGGTTAACACAGCAGGAGAACTTGTAATGCGCATACCTCCCTATCATCGTGAACCGAGTTGGCAACGTTTTTTTGCAGGAGCTGTTGTTGGTGCTATTTTAAGTTGGGGGATTTTTGTGTTTCTGTTTGGGGCCATTCAAGATCGCCAAGTCAATTTCATCGTACAATATAAAAAACAAGTCGAAAAGCTAGAAGATCGACTTCACATATTAACAGAAGACAATGAAAAGTTAAAAGAAGAAAAGGAAAAATTAAAAGTTGAAGACATTTATATTACGATTAACAATCATGATAAATATAAGCTAAACTCTCTCGACCGAGTTCACATTATTGAAAGCATTCAAAAAGATTTGAACCATCTTATTTCAAGGGATATAAAGAGTATCAATGATAATAAAGACTTTTTAGTAAAATCGATTGAGAGCACACCTTATAAGATTGATAACAAAAGCTACTATTTTAAAGTTTTTCGATTGTACTTTGACACTACTGTTGAAATAGAGCTATCTGTTATAAAGATGGAACAATCAACTTAAACCTATTTAAAAGAGCGACTTACTTTTAAAGGAAGTCGCTCTATTTCATTTATTCTTATGAATAGCTTTTTGCTCGTTCTTTTAAGTCTTGTAAGACTAGTTGTGCATCATTCCAATTATAGATGGAAGCTCCTGATGCAAGAGGATGTCCACCACCGTTGTAGCGTTTGGCGATATCGTTTACTATTGGCCCTTTTGAGCGCAATCTTACTCTAATTTGATCCTCTTCTTCTATGAAAAATACCCACGTCAGAACACCTTCAATATTTCCTAGAGATCCTACTAATTGTGATGCATCGGCAGGAGTAGCGTTGAATTGTGCTAATTCTTCTTTCGTTAGTTTCATTGTAGCTACACCATACTCATGAATTTGGAAGTTCTCTAGTACATATCCGTTTAACTTCGCTATATGAAGTTTTACTTCATATAACTCATTGTACAATTTTGGAAAATCAAATCCATAAGAAACAAGTTCTGATGCATATTTAAAGGTTTTGGCACTCGTACTTTTAAACAAAAATCTGCCTGTATCTCCAATAATCCCTGCATATATAAGTCTAGCTGCCTCTTTTGTCATTTGAAAGCCTTGATGAACACCTCCTAAAAATAAGTCATAAATCATTTCACTTGTTGAACTTGCGTCGGTATCTACCCAAATAAGGTCTCCGTACTGATCGTCGTTTGGATGATGGTCAATTTTTATTAGTTTTCTTCCAAGGTTGTATCTTTCATCGCAAATTCTCTCGGCATTCGCTGTATCACAAACTATTACCAAAGCATTTTCATATGTATTGTCACTAATCTCATCCAACCTCGTTAAAAAATGGAGCGACTTTTCTTCTTTCCCGACACGGAACACTTTTTTATCTGGAAAAGAAGCTCTTATTATTTCAGCTAATCCACATTGTGAACCGTAGGCATCTGGATCTGGTCTTACATGACGATGAATAATAATTGTGTCTGCATTCACTATTTCTCGTATAATTTCTTGTTTCATTGTCCATTCTCCTCTTATATGTTTACTATCATTTAATCATAATTTCCATTAATATCAAAGTAGTTAAACGCTGGACTTTACTAGATATTTTAATCATTTATAGGTAGAATAGAGTTTGGACATTGATTTTGAAAGGAGTTCTATTTATGAACGCATTGCTCGTATTTTTTATGATCTTTTCCATAATGTTTTATGTTTACTATAAGTGCCTTTATTTTTTCCGAGCAAAATACCCCGCTGAGAAAAAATGGCTTAGTGCGAAATCTAGTATTGCTCTAGGTATTTTTGTTGCTTTATTCGGCTTAAACGCCATGATTAATCCTACTTCCACTTGGGCTATTGTTGTAGGCATACTATTTATTTTGATTGGTTCGGGAAGTATTTGGGCTGGATCTAAGGCATATAAATTTTATTTACCTCATGCACGTGAAGAAGCAGAACTAATTAAACAACAATAAACGGTTGAGACTACAAAATAATAAAAGATGGTAGCTTCGTTATTGAAAGGAAACTACCATCTTTTTTATTAAAAGCTATAAAGATTAGTGTTGATATTAATAAATTACAATTAGCTGTTGATTTCTGTGCAAGGCGGAGACTCCTGCGGGAGAAGCGGGAACCGGGAGACCCCGCAGGCGCGATAGCGCTGAGGAGGCTCCCGACCCGCCCGCGGAAAGCGGAAGCTTGCACGGAAATCAACAGCGGTATTTAACATAGCCTTTTAATAAATAAGTTGGACCATCATTAATGCTTTGCCGACGACATTCCCTTCGTGATATACCTCTACATCTATTTTCCCAAACTTACGTCCAACTTCTAGTATTTTCGGTTTTATTTGAATCGTACTGTCAATTTGAACTGGCTTAATAAAGTAGATCGTAATGTTCTCTACAACCATGTCGCTTTTTTTCAAGTTTCGAAGTGTACGTTTCGCCGCCTCTGTTACTAGAGTAGTAAATACACCATATGAAATTGTACCAACCGAGTTTGTCATTTGTGGGGTAATTTCACAGGATAGCATCTCTTCGCCACTTTTTCCTTGTCTTTCCACAAATTGATTTGTAACTATATCATCTAGCGTATCTCCTACTTGAGGTTGACGTTGAATCATTTGCAATGCTTTTAATACATCCTGTCTACTAATAATACCTATTAACTTATGATGCTGATCGACAACAGGTAACATTTCTATGCCTTCCCACACCATAACATGGGCTGCAGATGCGACACTTGTTTTACGATTAACGGTAATAGGATTTTTCGTCATCACTTTTTCAATTAACGTTTGATCGTCTTTTGATAAAACATCTTTGGAAGTAACAACACCTTGCACTTTGCCATGTTTATCGATAACTGGAAATCTGCTATGTTTCGTATTTTCATTAAAATAAAGCCAATCAACAATCTTATTATCTACTAATAAATGTGTTGTTTCATCTAAAGGAGTTAATATATCTTCCACAAGAACAATCTCTTTTTTTATTAATTGATCATAGATTGCGCGGTTTATTAATGTTGCAACTGTAAACGTGTCATAACTACTTGATATTATTGGGAGCTTCAGTTCATCCGCTAACTTTTTCACATGTTCATCTGTATCAAATCCACCTGTAATAAGAACTGCGGCACCACGTTCTAAAGCTAACTGGTGTGCGTTTGTTCGGTTACCGACAATAAGTAAGTTCCCTGCGCCAGTATAGCGCATCATCGCATCTAATTTCATCGCACCGATAACGAATTTGTTTAACGTTTTATGTAATCCTTCTTTACCACCTAACACTTGTCCATCTACAATGTTAACTACTTCAGCAAATGTTAGCTTTTCAATATTCTCTTTTTTCTTTCGTTCTATACGAATCGTCCCAACACGTTCGATTGTACTAACATACCCTTTGTTTTCTGCTTCTTTAATAGCACGGTAAGCAGTACCTTCACTAACTGTTAATGCTTTCGCGATTTGTCTAACGGATATTTTATCCCCAACTGGAAGTTTTTCAATATATTGTAGTATTTGTTCATGTTTAGTTGCCAAATTTTTCACCCGTTCACTAATAGTATTCTTCTATTATACGAGTGAAGTGTTAGACATTCAATGTCCATTACGTATATTGTCTTAATCTTATGCGTTTTTGTTCTTGTAATTTTAGTTTAGAAACTTTTCTTTTTCTTTTTGGCAAATACATAATCGCCGCTAAGTTTCCTCCAATAGCCATTAATGCAAAAACAACCCAAGCGATAGCAAACCAAGCGGCAAGGCCATCTTCGTGTATTGGTAATCTTGGAAAAGCTAAATAAAACATAGCTGCAATGCAGAGTAAACTTAATAACCATCTATTCTTTTTCACTGCGAATCCTCCTCTAAACATAGCTTGTTTTATTTATATTCAAATAAAATAAAAAAAGAAGCTATAATAGCTTCTTTTTAGCCTACAACTTATAAAAGTCATTAAGAAGGGTACTAACTGTTGATGTTCGATGTAGGTACTCGCTTTCCGCGGGTGGTCTCGCACCTACATCGAACATCAACTTTATTATTAAAATAAAAAATAAATTGTTATACAAACTTTTAATATTCTATTGATCTTGGCTCATTAACATAAACTAAATCTTAAAGAATTTTATATTATAATTCAATTCCTTCTCCGACTTTTAATAATAATCCGATTTCATCTGGTAGTTCGCTTATAAAGTATGTTGGGTCTTGTTCGATGATTGGGAATGTGTTGTAGTGGATAGGCACTACTTTTTTAGCATTCAACCATTGTGCTGCGATTAAGGCATCTTCAATCCCCATTGTGAAATTATCTCCGATTGGTAAAAAGGCGATATCAATACTATTTAGTTCACCAATAAGCTTCATATCGGAAAATAGGGCTGTGTCGCCAGCATGATACATTGTTTTTCCACCAATTGTTAATAATATCCCGGCAGGCATCCCTGTATATGTAATCGTTTGGTTTTCTGCATCTTCATAACTCGATCCATGAAATGCTTGGGTTAACTTCACTTTTCCGAAGTCGAATATATGAGATCCACCAATATGCATTGGATGAACTTTTACCCCTTTCCAACTTAAGAAAGTGGCTAATTCAAAAGGTGCTATAACTAGTGCGTCATTTATTTTCGCAAGCTCAACGGTGTCTCCTACATGATCATTATGACCGTGTGTGAGTAAAATAACGTCCACTTTCAAATTATCTACTTTTAAATCTGTACTACTATTACCATTAATAAAAGGATCTACGATAATTGTTTTACCATGTGCTTCTACTTTCACAACAGAATGACCGTGATACGAAATTTTCATTGAATGATTGCACCCTTTCTATTGTAAGAGGATTGCTCCCCCTGTACAGTTTTGATTTTCCTTGTTAATCTAATTGTAAACGTTTTTTTATAAGAATGGAAAGGATTTGATACGATGAAAGAACAACGTTTACATAATTTAGTGGAATGGATGAAGACAGAAGATATATCTGCTAGTTTCTTGACATCTACTCCTAATGTATTTTATTTATCTGGATTTTACACAGACCCTCACGAACGTTTATTAGGATTACTTGTCTTCCCTAATCACGATCCTATTTTAATTTGTCCTGGTATGGAAGTGGAACAAGTAAGACAAACAGGGTGGAAATTTGACGTTATTGGATATTCCGATACAGATAACCCTTGGATAATGATAAAAGAAGTAGTGGCTCAACGAGGCGTCACTATTCAAAAGTTAGCTGTGGAAGAAGAGCATATGATTGTTTCTAGATTTAAAAATGTTCAATCTATTTTTCCTGATGCTACTTTCACTTCTGCTGAAGAAAAGATGTATCAACTTCGAATTGTGAAAGATGAAGAGGAAAAAGAAATTTTACGTGAAGCTGCCAAACTTGCCGACTTTGGTGTTGAAGTAGGTGTGCATTTTTTACAAAAGGGGAGAACTGAACAAGAATTAGTGGCAACTATTGAATATGAGTTAAAGAAAAAAGGCATAAGTCAGATGTCATTCTCAACTATGGCACTTTCAGGTGTAAAAACTGCTTCTCCGCACGGAAAACCTAGTGGAGACAAAGTGAATGATGGGAATTTAGTTTTATTTGATCTTGGGGTTGTCTTAAACGGTTATTGTTCCGATATTACTCGCACAGTTGCATTCGGGGAAATTAACGAGAAACAAAAAGAAATTTACGAAACGGTATTAAAAGCTCAATTAGCAGCTGTAGAAGTGTGTAAACCAGGCACTGAAATCGGATTAATTGACCGTACTGCTCGTTCCATTATTACAGAGCATGGATATGGACAATATTTTACACACCGTATTGGTCACGGATTAGGAATTGAAGTGCATGAATATCCTTCTATGAACGAAACGAATACGATGTTACTACAGGAAGGAATGGCGTTCACCATTGAACCTGGTATTTACGTTCCGAATGTAGGTGGAGTAAGAATTGAAGATGACATCTTAGTAACGGAATCAGGCGTGGAGCTATTAACGAAATATCCAAAAGAACTGCAAATTATTAAAAGATAACAAAAAGGAAGCCATAATGGCTTCCTTTATTTATTTTATTACATTTTTGCTAGTAATGTATGTGCATCCTCATATGCAAGTTCATGCGCTTGAGCTACCGCTTCATATGTTACATAGCCATCAATTGTGTTAATACCTTTTAATAATGCAGGATTATCAAGACATGCTTGCTTGTACCCTTTGTTTGCAATTTGAACAGCATAAGGAACTGTTACATTTGTCAATCCTATCGTAGAAGTACGTGGAACTGCACCTGGCATGTTCGCTACTGCATAGTGAACTACATCATGTTTCACATAAGTTGGATCATCATGAGTAGTAATTCTATCTGTTGTTTCGAATATACCACCTTGGTCAATTGCAATATCAACTACTACAGAACCAGGAGACATAGACTGAATCATTTCCTCTGAAACTAATTTAGGAGCTTTTGCACCAGGAATTAATACTGCACCAATAATTAAATCAGATTCTTTCACCGCTTGTGCGATGTTTAATGGGTTTGACATTAATGTTTGCACGTCACGACCAAAAATATCATCTAATTGACGAAGACGTTCTGGGTTTAAGTCTAAGATTGTTACATCTGCACCTAAGCCGATTGCCATTTTAGCAGCGTTCGTCCCAGCAACTCCACCACCAATTACCGATACTTTACCACGGCGTACACCAGGAATCCCACCAAGTAAGATACCTTTACCACCTTTAGTTTTCTCAAGGAATTGAGCACCAAGTTGTGTAGCCATACGTCCAGCTACTTCACTCATAGGAGTTAATAAAGGTAGGGCACCGTTTGGCGTTTGCACTGTTTCATATGCAATTCCAACTACTTTTTTCTCAATTAATGCTCTAGTTAACTCTGGTTCTGGAGCTAAATGAAGGTATGTGAAAAGAATTAACCCTTCACGGAAATAGTTGTACTCGGATGGAAGTGGTTCTTTTACTTTCATAACCATGTCCATGGACCAAGCTTCAGCAGCAGTGTCAACAATTTTAGCACCAGCTGCAGTGTACTGCTCGTCCATAAATCCAGACCCTACACCAGCATCCTTTTCTATATATACTTCGTGTCCGAAACCAACTAAGTTAACAACTCCAGCTGGAGTCATAGCAACACGATTTTCATTATTTTTAATTTCTCTAGGTACTCCGATACGCATCGCAAGCATTCCTCCTATATTACAAATATATAAACATTTGATTAAACTATTAAGACGTATTAAATATAACATTAAAAAATAATTTGTAAAACATTTTTTCATTAATTTATGTAAGCGCTTTTTAATTAATAGTTTAATCTGAAATGATAGAATAATTCGCTAATATTTTATAAAATCCTCATAAAGTGTTTCCATTGAGATTTACCTTGATACATTCATTAAAAAGATAAAGAGAATATACAAAAAAGCAGGATTGACTTTTATTAGTCCTTCCTGCTTTTTATCGATATCGGTTTATAACGTCTAATCCACCTGTAACTTCGATGACGGATCCTGTAATCATATCGGAATTGTCATTACATAAAAAATCAACCACTCTTGCAATGTCTTCTCCAGTGCCTGACCTGCCAACTGGTGTTGTTTTATCTTCCAGCAATCTAGATTTTTCAATCGTTGACTCTTTCATTTCTCCGAGAATATTTCCTGGGCAAACCATGTTAGCTGTAATTCCATTTTCTGCTTCTTCAATAGCGATTGTTTTCGTTAAAGAGACCAATCCGACTTTTGCTGCGGAAAACGCGGAGCGATATATCCATCCTGGTGTTGATTCTGCACCTTGAAAGCCATATGTAATAATTCTGCCAAATTTTTGATTACGCATGATTGGCACTACTTTTTTTACTAGATGAAAAACGGAGCTTAAATTCCCTTCCATCATGTTGTACCATTCATCTTCACTGTAATCTACCAACTTTTTTCTTTCAAAAACATATGGGCCAGCGTTACAAATTAGATAATCTATTCGTCCAAATTTCTCATACGCTTCATCAACTAACCTGTACATATCTTCTTTTTTCGTAACATCTCCTTGAAAAAAATGAAGGCGAGTTTGGTCTACATGTTGGAGTTCTTCCTTTAATTTTATAAGTGCTTCTGTATCACTTCGATAATGGATCGTAAGCGTACAGTTTTTATTGATGAATTGGTCTGTTACCTTTTTACCAAGACCTTTTGTACCTGCTGTAATAATTGCGTGACGCAACTAGGTTTCCCCCTTGCGAACTATATATTAAGTTGAGTCCGTTTACTTGTTCTAATACTGTTTGAAAAAACTCAAAATATATTATGAAGGTAACGCAGATAAAGAAAAAATACAACTATTAAGGTGCAAAAAGAATTTAGAATGGATATATTCTACATTCCAAAGTAAACTTATTATGGCTATAATTTTTTCAATAGGAAGAAGGAAATACAATGGAACAAGCAGTGAAACATATTTCTTCAAAACCATCTAGAATAGAACGATTCGGCTTAGAGTCCGTTCCACAAGAATTAAGAAAAACTCGTTGGTATGAATATACAATTATACAAATTGCTTTTTCCGTCAATGCAGGCAACTTCTTAGTCCCAGCTTTAGCTGTACTAGAAGGTGGGCTATCATTTACAGAAGCATTTTTAAGTACTATTATCGGTGCTACCCTTGCTTTTGTATTTGTTTCGTTATTATCAATCCCAGGTGCAAAAAATGGTATACCATCACAATTTGCAATTCGATCTATGATTGGTGTTAAAGGAGCAAGATTTATTTCCTCTCCTATAAGAACCATTACATCTTTATATTGGTTTTCAGTGCAAACGGTCGGCGGAGCTCTCGTTATTCAACATTTATTAAAAAGTGTATTCGCTATTTCACTGCCTTTTTTTCTCGTCGCTTCATCGCTAGCAATCATTATGACTGTCTTAGCATTAATCGGATTTGAAGCCGTAAAAAAAGCGACGAAATACTTTATGCCAATTTTACTCATTGGCCAGGGAATGATGATTTTCTTATTGTTAAGAGAAAGTAATCTATTAACTGGAGTAGAATCAACAGCTGCAGCGTCTAACAACATAAGCACCATGCTTTTCTTTGCGAGTTTAGCCTTTGTTCAATATGTATCAGGTGTTAGTTCTTCAGCTGATATGACAAGGTATGCTATTACACCTAAAGAAGGTTTTATAGGACTCTTCTCCGGAAATGTAATCGGATTTATGTTAACCGCATTTTTCGGAGCATATACGGCTAGCTTAACGAATGAATGGAATCCTTTTATCGTTACAACGAATATGACAGATTCTTATATAATTGTTTTCATTATCATAATTGCAGCAATTTTATCGATGATATCCATAAATTTAAGTAATGCATATACTGGCGGATTTTCACTCCTTAATTCCTTACCGGGACTAGGAAGAGTGAAAGCAGCAATTTTATTTGGATTACTTGGCATTACACTATCTCTAACTCCAACACTTGTTAATGAAGCAAAACAGTTCATTTCCTTGTTAGGTGGATTGGTTATACCTTTGTCCGCCGTCATTGTAGTAGATTTCATTTTTAAGAAAAGATTAACTTTAAATGCGGATGAAATCATTCCACTCTACAATAAACAAGCTTTTTATTCTATTACACTTGGAATGCCAGTTTACTTTTTATTACCTGAAGATTATTCACCTGGATTTATAGCGTTCCTTATTACTGGACTCATCTATTTAATGTTGTTTATTTATAGAAGAAAGGACTGAATGTTACATCAGTCCTTTTTTGTCTACCCTTATTCGTAACGTTCCTCTTGTGCTTGTTGTTGGCTTTGTTGGCTTTGTTGTTGTGCTGCATTTTGTCCGTATTGTTGATTTACATACCCACTTGTGTATGCATCCGTAATCATGTTGTGTACTTCGTTTGCTGCCGCGTCATCATAAAAGAATTGTTGTTTCTGGTTTTGCTTATCCGCCATCCAATCCGCTCCTTACTACATAAAATTGTCACTACATTGTTATAGTTTGTTGTTTCAACTACATTTAAATGTGGTAAAAAATACTATAAAATAAAAGTAGGGAGAATCCTTCCACTTAAAAAGTAAGGGGTGTTCATCATGATGTACACTTACAAACGAATATTAGTTGCGGTTGACGGTTCAAAAGAGGCAGATTTAGCTTTCAAAAAGGCTGTGGAAATTTGCAATCGTAATCAGTCAGAACTTGTTATTGCACACATTATTGATACAAGAGCCTATGCAACGATGGAAGCATACGATATCCGTATGACAGAAAATGCAGAGAAGTTTGCAGCAGATATGTTAGCAAACTATCAAGAGATGGCAAAGACTTCTATTGAGACTGTAGAGACGGTTATTGAGTATGGCTCACCTAAAGTACGAATTGCTAAAGACGTAGCAAAAGAGAGAAAAGTGGATTTAATTATTTGTGGCGCGACTGGGCTAAATGCAGTAGAAAGATTATTCATCGGTAGCGTATCAGAACATATTGTTCGAAACGCAAAATGTGATGTACTAGTAGTAAGAAACGAAGACAATTAAAAGTAACTATCCTTTTCATATGTAACCGCTTATTATACAATAAAGGTAAGAGGAGAAAGGGAAGGAAGTATTTCATGGCATATTTTGTTCACGACAAAAGACTAGGTATTCGTTTACCAAAACTTGAACTCGAATGGTCACAATATAGTAAAGAACAACAACTGAAAATTATAATGGAATGGGAATTAATCCGTGGGAGTATTCCTGATCGAATTAAAGACTTAGAGCATTCCATTAACACAAAACAAGAACAATTGAACAACGAATCAGACTTCGAAAAATCATGTAAGCTAAATAGTGAAATCGCAGAACTCGCAAGTATCATTAATGATTTGTGGTTATGGTATAGACTAAACCAAGAAGTATCTTCAAAAATACACGCTTAAATTGTAAGACCACTTTCATTAGTGGTCTTTTTTGATGTGAAAAACACATGGCCAGTTGACCATGTGTTTTATTTCTCACCAATTGTCTTTTTCAGACTTCATAGAATGTTTCATGTAAAAATAGTTATTGGTAAAAGTTGATACTTTTTTTGTCCAATGATAGTTTGTTGCTGCACCAGTCAAAATTCCAAAGATAGGCGTTTTGCCTTTTTTGTTCGAGTTTACCGTTAGAATAAAGATAAGTTTTATCAAGTGTGTTAAAGGTTGTGTTAACCATACAGAAGGATGCTCTCTTTCTGTTAATGGATAAAAATACGGATCGTGTTCTTCACCGGCTTCCCTTTTCAGCTGTTCCCATCTTTCAAATTGATATTTTTTCGGTAATGTAGCAGCATAAAATATTTGTAAAAGTTTCACCATTTCATAAGGTGTGTCTGGTTTATATCCGTGTGACATAGCAATTAATTGTGTTGTGCGGATATTTAATGCCGCGAAGGCAGGAATATCAACACTAATAGTAGATAGTTTTCCAGTTCCGGTCATTCCACCTTGAATTAATGCATAAAGTCGATGTTTAGCCATTTGTTGCTTTGCAATAAATGCTTTTTGTTCTAAAGTTAAGTGCCTAATATCTTCAATGGATGATATCGTTTTGTCAAAAACTTTTGCTGTTTCCACAATACGTTTTTCTGCATCTTTTTGAAAAGCAGATTGTTGAATTAATCCATGTAAATGAAATAGCCACGTATCTAACTGGTTGTAAAATATATCGCGTAGGTCTTCTGGTATGTATTGAAATGAGACTTCTATCCATGTGTCGATTGTTTCTTCGAATTGTGTTGGTTCGTAGTTACGTATTGAATCTTCCCATTGTTGTAACTCTTCAAGTAGTAAAGAATCTTTTTCGTTCATCTTTATCCCTCACTTTACCGCCTTTGTTTTACTTATTATAACATAATGTAGTTGGTACTTAACAAATAGTTGGGGTTCTAATGGTTGATTTCAGATGCAGGTGTTCCACCACTTTAACAGTTAGATATGTTGAAGGCTCCTGTTGATTTCCGTGCAAGGCTTCGCTTTCCGCGGGCGGGCCGGGAGCCTCCTCGGCGCAGGAGTCTCAGCCTTGCACGGAAATCAACAGGTATTAGTAATAAATTATCAACACTAAGCATGAAATAAATTTTCATATATAAAAAGAAGCCTGCTATAGCAGACTTCTTCCCAAAATGTTATTATGTTAAACGCATTACGTCACGGGCAATCATTACTTCTTCGTTAGTTGGAATAACGATTACTTTAACTGGTGAATGAGGGTAGTTGATGAACGCCTCTTCTCCACGTACTTGGTTTAAGGATGGATCCCAATAAACGCCCATAAATTCTAATCCGCGTAATACTCGAGCTCGAATGACATCACTATTTTCGCCAATACCCGCTGTGAAAATAATCGCATCAACACCGTGCATTCTTGCTGCGTACGAACCAATATATTTATGGATTCTGCTAGCAAAAACTTCTAATGCTAATTCTGCACGTTCGTTTCCTTCGTCAGCAGCTGTTTCAATGTCACGTAAGTCACTAGAGAAACCTGAAATTCCAAGGATACCACTCTTTTTATTTAGAACATCTAATACTTCATCAGCATTCTTACCTGTTTTCTCCATAATAAATGGAATTAAGGCAGGGTCAATGTTACCAGAACGCGTACCCATCGCAACTCCAGCTAGCGGCGTGAATCCCATAGATGTATCGATAGATTTTCCGCCTTCGATCGCAGCAATACTAGCTCCGTTACCTAAATGACAAGAGATTAAACGTAATTGTTCAATAGGTCTACCTAGTAATTCTGCTGCTCGTTCTGAAACGTATTTATGACTAGTACCATGGAATCCGTACTTTCGAATACCGAAGTTTTCATAATACTCGTAAGGTAAGCTATATAAGAAAGATTTTTCAGGCATCGTTTGGTGAAAAGCCGTATCAAAAACTGCTACCGCTGGAACATTTGGTAAAATTTCTTTAAACGCTTTAATTCCAACAATGTTAGCTGGGTTATGAAGTGGTGCAAGTTCTGCTAAACCTTCTAATTCTGTTAGCAGCTCATCTGTAATTAATACAGAATCGTTGAACTTTTCCCCGCCGTGTACCACTCGGTGTCCAATCCCAGTAATTTCATCAAAGCTTTCGATAATGTTTAAATCTGTTAATTTATTTAAAAGAATCTTTACTGCTACTCCATGATCAGGAATATCTGTTATTTCTTTTACTTTTTCACCGTTCACACTAATATTAAAAACCGCATCTTCTAAGCCGATACGTTCTACTAATCCTTTTGTGATTACTTCTTCACTTGGCATGTGAAATAGTTGAAACTTAAGTGAGGAACTCCCCGCGTTAATTGCAATAATTTTTGCCATCTAAAAAAACAACTCCTTTTGATATGTCCAATAAACAAGGAAATGAGGCGTTTTATGTCATCTACCTTATGTTGCACAAATAGCCCTCAATATATATACCTTTTTCATTTAAACACCGCACATTTGCATTTGCAAGAGGAATCCTTTATTGTTAACGCTTACTCGTTAAATTTCTTTTTTTCGGATTATTTGTTCTTTTCTGTCTCAATCCAATTACTTATTTCATCCATTGTTTTAGTCAATTCAACTTTATTAGAAAAGCTAGGTAGTTTTGCAAGTAAAGCTTGTTTTGGTTGCTCTACTCCTACACCTTTCTTTTGTAAGATTAAGATGCTTTTCGCATGATTTTCATTTTTGAAAACAGTCATTGGTAATTGTAAAAAACCTTGAATATATACTTGTTCTTTTAAGAATTTGTGTAGGTTAGATGCTTCTTCTCCTTCAAAAAGGCTGTTTGGAACTAAGAAGAATAAATATCCTCCTGTCTTTGTGTAACGAAGACTCTGTTCAATAAATAAATAATGCGCAAAAGAATGCCCGTTACTAGCTTTAAGCGTGTAATTCGAAGCATTCTCATCATCTGGATAAAATCCAACAGGTAAGTCTGAAACAACTACATCTACTGGTTCAATAAATAAGTTTTGTAAGCTATCTTGTGTGTACAATTCTAATGCATGTTCTTGTAAGTTTGCGTTTTGTGCCGCTAAACTAATTAACAAATCATCCACATCTACTCCAAAGCTTTGCGTCTGTTTTCCTGAAAGGTGATTGAGGATGGCTGTTAATAAGTTTCCAGTACCAATTGCAGGATCAAGTAATGTTAATGACGGACTTTTACTAGTAAATTTCCCAACTAAATAACCAACAAAAATAGCTATTGCATCAGGTGTCATTTGATGATTAACTTGCGCAGCCTCTTTCATTCCTTTAAGAATCGTTAGTTGTAGTCCTTTTCTTATTTCTTCTTTTGCATACGATTTAATCTTTATTTGCTCGTATTCTTTTTCTAGTCTTTTTTTCGTAAGCTCAGATAGCTCATCTTGTAAAACAGAACCATGAAAAATATTATCGGATGTTTCTGCAAGTGCTTCTAAATAGGTGCAAGACAATTCTTCTTGTAGGATGTTGGCCGTAGTATCGAACGTTGTAAAGATTTTTTCTATATGGGTTAAAGTCATATTTTGTTTCTCCTTTTTATTTATTGCTCTGTTAAAGACCGCTGTTGATTTCCGCGCATATCTTCGCTTTCCGCGGGCGGACCGGGAGCCTCCTCATCGCATTCGCGACTGCGGGGTCTCCCGCTCCCCGCTTCTCCCGCAGGAGTCTCCGATATGCGCGGAAATCAACAGCTAGAAAGTTAATAATCAACACTAAGCTTTAACACAGCCTTTTATTTAAATAATGTAAGTGGAAGCTTTTCATGGGGAAAGGAACAAAGAGAGGATGACCCTTCGTTAGGAGTCACCCTCTTTTGCGTTTATCTAGTTGCTTTAAAAGATTAAGTATTAGTTAGCAGCTTTGACAGCTTCAATTGCAGCTTCGTAGTTAGGGTGGTCTGTAACTTCACTTACGTACTCAACATACGTAACTTTGTCGTTAGAATCTACAACAAATACAGAACGAGCTAGTAAACGTAATTCTTTAATTAATACGCCATAAGCTTCTCCTAAAGATACTTCACGGTGATCAGATAATGTTTCTACATTTTCGATACCGTTAGCCGCACACCAACGCTTTTGAGCGAATGGTAAGTCTACGCTTACTGTTAAGATTTTTACGTTATCTAATTTAGAAGCTTCTTCGTTGAAACGACGAGTTTGTGCATCACAAACACCAGTGTCAATTGAAGGTACTACGCTAATGATACGTTTGTAACCTTTAGAGCTATCTAAAGTAACTTCCGATAAGTCATTTGCTAAAACTGAAAAGTTAGGTGCTTGGTCTCCCACTTTTACTTCTGTACCGAGTAAAGTAACTTCTTTCCCTTTGAATGTTACATTTGCCATGAAAAGTTCCTCCTAATTAAATAAGGTATGTACATTGTTTATAATAGCTTTCTCTAATCCGTTTTGCAATGAATGTGATTTGATTAATGAAAATAATTAACCATTAAGAATGTAAATCTAATAGTTATTACATATTACATATATGCCGAGGCACGCAAGTCCACCCGCGGAAAGCGAGCACCTCGTGCTATCATCAACAGTTAGTAGCTTATATATTTATTTTCAGGGTAGACCCCCATGCTAATGAAATTCGCACCAGGGGACATGAAAAGTTGTGATGCATTCTGAATTTATATTCCAAACAAGTTGATGATAGCACGAGGTGCGAGACTCCTGCGGGAGAAGTGTGTCAAGGGAGACCCCGCAGGCGCAAAAGCGCTGAGGAGTAGGTTTTTTCACGATAGTGAAAATAACCATCCTTTTTACCACCCGCGGAAAGCGGGTGCCTCGTGCTATCATCAACAATTAGTACCGTTTCTATTTATTTTCAGGGTAGCATATATAAATAAAGAAGCTAACCAAATATCAGTTAGCTTCTTAGATTTGTTTAAATATCTAAATCTTGCTTTGGTTTATTATAATTTTGGTTAAATGGTTGATTGTTAAATGCGCTTTGTGACGTATCATGCTTTTTGTTGTTCATCATTTGTTGTACTTTTTCAACTGCTTGCGGTGCTAGGTCTAGTAACTTTTCTATAATGTGCGTGTTTTCATCCAAATGTAACATTTTCACACCATGAGAGTTTACTACTAAAAACGCAATCGGAGTAATAGAAACTCCTCCACCACTACCACCACCGAACGGCATTTGCTTTCCACCACTATGTTGGTTGTGCTCGTGTCGTTCTGATCCGGAAGCTTGAGAGCCTTGAAATTCACTTCCCCCAGCTGCAAAACCAAATCCAACCTTAGAAACAGTAAGAATAACACTACCATCTGGGGTTTCTACCGGGTCACCAATAATAGTGTTTACATCAATCATATCTTTTAAGTTTTCCATTGCCGTTGTCATAAGACTTTTAATAGGATGCTCTGACATGCTGTTAATCCTCCTTACATTGATTCATTTTCACTATCTTTAGAAAACATTGCTAAAGGTTGGGTTTTAAATTTTGGCCGTCCACCCTTCCAATATTTAACGGTTCTTATCCCTGCTAACATAGCATTTCCAATTTGAAAGCGAATCATACATTTAAAAAGCGTTTGGGACGCCTTTTGTTGAAAATATGGAGTAACAGATATGAAAGGTTGCGCTTGTAATCTCGTATACTGACTCATAAAACCTATTATTCCACCTTTAACAGACCACGCAAATCCTGTTAGCACTCCAGTATACGCAGCATCTCCAACCCCTAAGTTGCTATGCCACTCAAATTGCTTTATTTCTACTCTTGATAAAAATCTACGTGCTATTTCATGCATTCCAACGACATGTCGAACTAATTCGTAAGTATCACGAATACTGTAAAAAATATCTTTCGGACTATAATCCTTATCTTTTTCTTTATTATTAGAAGAACCACTCATTTTTGTTTTTTCTTTCACTACAACTGAACCGGTATTTTTGTTAACTTTTACGAGCGGAACATCAATTGTATATCGTATTAATCCGAACCAAGCTCTTAACTGTACTGTCAATTGGTCATTGTCTTGTTCATGGTGAAAGTTTATTTGCACAGTGATTTTCGTTAATAGAATAATAATAAAAATTAAAAGGAAGAATAGCCCAATAATTATCCACCACATATGCACACTTCCCTTCCTTTTATCCATTATATCCGTGACAAAAAAAAATAAACGTATTGCTGGTTGCAATACGTTTATTGATATATTATTTGGGTTCATGAACTACTGATGTGTCCGCTATGAAATCGTGAATTCCTTGTTTTTTTGTAGTAAATGCAACGACTACATATAGGATGGTTGTAAACCATTGAAAAGTTAGGATAAATCGCCCGATTCCTTCTCGAAACAAAACCGTGCTCCATGTTAATATGTCATCTTTCAACGGCACAACTTTTAAACCAAATACCATTTTTCCCAATGTTTGACTATAAATTTTTGTCATAACAATAAAGTAACCGTACCAAACGATGGCGGTTGCTATAGACGACGGAGAAAATAAGAAGCTGTCATTAGTCGTTAATCCAACTGCTTGGAAAATTGGGTGGATGATAATGCGCCCAATACTTCCTATTACAATAAGATCCAACAAATATGCCCAAAACCTCATCCAAAACCCTGCAAAATGATAGTGATCTATTTTTTTGTTTGAATCTAGCGCCTGCCCATCTTCCTGTACATAATCTTCAAAATGCGTTTTTACTTTTCCCTCTTCTCTCATATGTCTTTCCTCCTATTCCGCATACAAATACATTAATCTTGGAGAGTTTGGTTGCGTAAATAGTTTAGTTAACAACTGCATCTCAGGATTTGGAGTAAGGAAACTATTTGCTTGCATTCGGAATAAGGAGCCTAAACCTACGTTTTCTTGATATTGAACAACTTGAACATTGCCGAGGTTATTATCGGATTTTATAGCTGCAATGACATCGTCTAAGTAGCCAATCTCATCAATTAAATTATTTTGTTTTGCTTGTCCACCATCATAAATACGTCCATCAGCGATACTTCTTACTTCTGCTTCACTCATGCCTCTTCCAGTTGCAATAACATCAACAAAACGGTTATACATGTTATCAACCATCGTTTGTAATATATCACGTTCGGGTTCTGTCATCTCTCTCGTTTGCGACATTATATCTTTATATTGGCCGCTCTTAATTGTCTCAAATTTCACACCGTAATTTTCAGCTAGTTCACCAAAGTTAATTCCTTGCATGATTACACCTAAAGAACCGGTGATTGTTTCTTCGGTTGCGAAGATTTTATCAGCAGGTGCGGAAATGTAATAGCCACCAGACGCAGCCATAGACCCCATTGATATGTATACTGGTTTTTCCGTTTCCTCTTGAATCTCCACAATCTTTCTATGGATTTCGGCACTTTCATACACTCCACCACCAGGCGTATTAACACGTAGGATAATCCCTTTAATCTTATCGTCTTCTTTCGCTTGGTCTAACATTTTTAAAAATTGACGATGGTTGTAGCCAGTCGACCATAAATTTGCCGCCCCGACATCTTGAATAACACCATCTAATTCTAATACGATAACTTTTCTGTTTTGATTTCCTTTCTCTATTACTTTTTCAACAAATGCAGTTTCCTCCATCGGAAAAAGGTCACTAGAGAAAAAGCCCCCACCTTCTTTTGTAGAATTTCTAGTACTCACACTCGTCATGATGGAAACAAAAAATAATAATGTTGCTATTCCTAAAGCTAGCCAGCGTTTCCCGCTCATTTTTAAATTACCTCCTCAAAAGTCTATCTGCAAAGTTATCATAGGGTACAAAACGTTGAAATTCACTGTAGGTACTCGTTTTCCGCGGGTGGTCTCGGGAGCCTCCTCGGCCTTACACGCCTGCGGGGTCTCCCTTGACACACTTTTCCCGCAGGAGTCTCGCACCTACAGTGAATTTCAACTTTAGTTGGTCATTGCAGATTATCTACTTAATATGTACGACATATCATTACAAAAAGTTTCATGAAAATGGTAAACTATTCACATTATAGAATTGTACTAAAAAATAAAGCAAAATGGTAATGAAGTGTAATTTCAAATTAGGAGGCAGGAAAATGGACCGTCGAAATATGTATTTTTTCTATAAAAGAGAAAAAGAATTAGTGGAAAAAGTTCAACAACTCCAAATGTTAGCAGAACAATATAACTTTAACGTTGTAAATGACCATAAAGAAGCAAATATTATAGTGGCAATTGGTGGCGATGGTGCATTTTTACAGGCTGTTCAAAAAACCGGCTTTAGTGCTGATTGTTTATATGCAGGTATTGCAACTGGTGAAGCTACTAGTTTTTATTGTGACTTCCATATTAATGACACAGAAAAAATGATTGAAGCAATGACAACTGAGCAAATTGAGGTTAGAAGGTACCCGACGATTGAAGTAACAATGGATGACACTGCAACATTCAAATGTTTAAACGAGTGTGTAATCCGCTCAGGAATTGTAAAAGCATTTGTTATAGACGTTATAGTAGATGACATCCATTTTGAAACATTCCGTGGTGATGGGATGATTGTTTCTACACCAACTGGTAGTACTGCTTATAATAAATCTGTTAATGGTGCTGTGGTAGATCCAATGTTACCTTGTTTTCAAGTGAGTGAATTAGCTTCATTGAATAATAACACATATAGAACACTTGGCTCTCCGTTTGTTTTATCAGGTAATCGTAAGCTTGTCTTAAGAGTAGTCCAAGACGGAAATGATTATCCAACGATTGCATTTGACAATGAAGCGTTAAGTGTACGTCATGTGGAAAAATTAGAGTTTAATTTAAGTGAAGAGAAAATAAAAACAGTTAAATTAAAAGACAACTCTTTCTGGGAAAAAGTGAAGAGAACTTTCTTGTAAAATGGCAATAAAAACGAGGAACCGCTTGGGTCGCCTCGTTTTTTTGTTCTCTATTTTACCTTTACAAAAACAAAATCAGTATTCGTAATATTTAATGAATGTAGCCCTTCTCCTAATTTAAGTACTCCACTGTACCAATCAGACCATTCATCGCCATCGTTTGAACCTTTTAATTCATCCCATTCAATCCCTGAATCACTAGGTTCGTTTCTTGATACCGTCTGGAGCTGAATATCGGATGCAGCATTTAATGAAATATCTACATACCCTGCACGATCTACAGTCCAATCATTTTGTAATGAATTTACGTGTAGATTTATATTGTTAGAGTTCCCTCTAACCTCTAACTTTATATTTTCTGGAATAACGATAGTAGGAGAAACAGACGTATAGGTACTTAATACACCAATTTTTCTAGTCGGTTCTTTTAAATATATATACAACGTATTCCCTACTTTTTTCTCTTTCCAAAAATCTTCTGAATTCGTTAATAGCTCTTTATCCCCATCATTATAAGAAGTACGATATGTTCCGAATCCTTGTATTTCTTTTCCATTGGTTCCTTCGATGTTTAAGTGTTGGTTTCCTGTTTCAATTATGACAGAATCTATCGATGAACCAATGGCAATTTGTAAATCCGGTAAATCAAATGTTCTTTCTTCCGAAGCGACTAAAGTACGAATTTCTCCTAAAAGACCTGTAGACATAAACACCGTTAAAATGATTCCTACCGTTCCTAAAATTCCAACAAATCCAATGCTTAAAAAATCATATTTCACTTTCGGATTTTCTTGTTTACTAGAGAAAAGATAAAGAATGATTTCTATCCCTAACACTACTAATATTGCAGGCCACCAAATTAGAATAGGTTCAACAGCCGTCCAACTTTTAAATTGAGAGAGTGCAAGCATGACACCTAGTACAATTAAAGAAATCCCCATGGAAACTGTTCCAACTCTCCAATTCCTCACCTTACACACTCTCCTTTTTCACTTTACTTCCAACAAGTAGCTTCAAGCCGCCACCAATTAATAGTGTGCAAACGACAATCATTTGGAAGTAGTTATAGTACAAGTTATATACATTAAGACCGAAATGATTTTCTACCAATGGACCGATGGCAGGCAAGAATATATTGACAAACATATAGTATGCTCCTAGCATGATAAGCCCGATTCCTAGCCACTTTTGGTGGGAGATAAAATAAGACACAATTGGTATATCTTCTAGATCTTCATCGCTACTTTTAGAAGCTTTTTGCAATGCATCAAAGAAGCTATAAAACCAAATGAGTGGTATTAAGAATAAGAAAATAGAAAGTCTTAATGTATCTAGTATATAAATTGCAAATAAGAACGCCGCCATGAGTTGCAGTCCTCGTTTTTGCAACCCTAAGTACATGTGGCCAGCACCAGGGAACATGGATAGAATCGTTGCAATCGTCTTACTCTTTTTACCAAGTTGTCTCGTATCTTCAAAATCTTCTAAAACGGTTCTATCTATTAATGGTTCTCCTCTTTCTTTTTTCGCTAACTGTTGAAAAGTGTCAAACATGTTATAGATCCAAATGGCAGGTAAAACTCCTAAAAACACGATGAAAACACCTTGATTCGTAATAGCAGTTATAAAAATAATCATGATACCCAGTCCAATGAATCCAATCAAAAACGTTAATCCTCTGTTCATTAAGCCGAGGTGAAAGTGACCTAAGCCTGGAACGAATGAAAGTAAGATAGTTTGAAACCTAGCGTCTTTGTCTTGGGAAGTTGGTGAATCTGATTCGGTTGCTTGCATCGGTTGATTTTTTAATAAAAACAAAATCATATCAAACATATTCACAAGCCAAATGACAAAAATCCCTACCAATCCAAAGGCTATAAAAAGTGCACCTTCCCATGGATACATAGCCGTTAGAGCTAATGCAAATATGCCAACGAAGATAACCGCTGAAAAGTATAAAAAGCCCATTAATTTTTTATTCACATAAAAGTGACCGAGGCCAGGAATAAACGATAGAAAAAACGCCTTTACACTACTTTTGTTATTCATTTCTTCTCCTCCTTTTGTGTTCTTTCAACTTTTTCTAGTAAAGTTAATGCTCTATCCATAATATTTTGTGAAACAGTAGCTTCATGTGTGTTAACTGAGGAGGTTTCCATTACACTTGAAATACCAAGCATGCTTTGGAATACACCTGATGTCATTAAGATGAATGTGATGGATGCAGCAATAACATAATGTAAAAATGCCGGATTAGTCCTTTTTCTCTGTTTTGATTGACTCATTGGTATTTGCGACATCACTTCATCGGTAAAGTTACTATTTTCTAACTCTGGGAGAGTTTCTTCATTTACTAATGTCATATAAACCGCTAAACAGTCGTCACATGAAAAAAGGTGTCCTTCTACTTCTTCTCTTTTTTCTTCTGATAGGTAATCTTCAACATAATTTTGCAAGTCTTCAAGAGTTAAGTGTTTCAATAAAAGTCCTCCTCCTTCCAGTGAGCTCTCATCCATTTTCTTGCACGGTAAAGTTTTGTTTCTACCGTTTTCACTTCTACTTGTTGTTCGGCTGCTATTTCTTGATAACTTTTTTCGGTTATGTAGTAAGCTAAGATTACTTCTCGATAATTTGCTGGCATGTCATCTATTCGTTTTTGTAGGAATTCTTTTTCTTGCTTCCTTATTAACGGTGGTACTGTATTATCTGACTCGCCGTATAAATTAGTTAAATGTTCCGTCTCTGTTACTTGTTCTTTTTGACGTTGTTGTTTTCTTTTCGTGTCTATCGAATGGTTCATGGCGATTCGGGTAATCCATGTTTTAAAACCTTGATTTTCATAATTGGGAAGCGCGTAATAGATTTTGATAAACGCTTCTTGTGTTGCATCTTCTGCATCTTTTTCATTTCTTAGCACGGAAAAAACGATCTTGAATAAATATTTTTTATATTTTTCTACTAAAAGCCGGAATGCTTTCTCGCTTCCAAGCTTTGCTTCGCGAATCAATTTCTCCTCTATTACGCTCTCCCCCTTTCTTTTAATCTACTATATAGACGAGATGAAATAGAAAAAGCCCTACACTTTTTGAAAAAAATAATAAATAATAGGCTTGGTGTTAAAGAATGATGTTTAGTATTTAATACCAACTAGCTGTTTATTTCCGTGCAAGGCGGAGACTCCTGCGGGAGAAGCGGGAGACGGGAGACCCCACAGACGCGAATGCGTCGAGGAGTAGGTTTTTTCACGACAGTGAAAATAACCTTCCTTTTTACCGCCCGCGGAAAGCGAAGCCTTGCACGGAAATCAACAGCGGTCTTTTACCGCATAAAAATAAAAAACCGTCTGTAGATTATTCTACAAACGGTTTACTACTCCTTCCGAGAAGACGATGGTATATTTAACGAAATCCCTATGCCAAAAATAAAGCCAAGATTATACCAACCGCCATTATTATTCGTTTCGTAAATAACAACAGTATCTGAAAAAAGAGAGATAATAAAGGAAATGACAATGATAAATCCATGCCAGAAACCAAGCCAAAATCCAGCAGGTGAATGAGATGAAGAAGTTCCATCTCCAGGTAAACATCCAGATAAAAAAATCAACATTACTACGAAAATAACAATATGTCGTATTTTCATAATTTTGTCCTCCTATAAAAACTAGTTGTTTTATTAATATAAGAGGAAAAAACAGATTAGAACCTGCACACTACTTTTGATACATTATTTCACCATTTACAACAGTCATTTCTACTTCTGTGTCCAACATTTCATCATGTTGAATTTGAAATAGGTCTTTATTAAGTATTGTAAAGTCTGCATAGTACCCTTCTTTTAATAAGCCTTGCTTGTTTTCTGCTCCAATGGCTTGAGCTGATCCTAAAGTAAATAGTTGAATGGCTTCAAAAACAGATAATCTTTCTTGTTCATTGTATACTGTTTTATTAAGATCTCCAGGAACCGTACGTGTAACAGCTGCATGGATACCTAACAAAGGATCTACCGGTTCAATCGGTGCATCTGAGCCACCAGCACAAATAAACCCTTCGTCTATTAATGTTTTCCATGCATAACAATAGTTCATTCTTTCTTCGCCAAGTCGCTCAATTACCCATGGGAAATCTGTAGCAACAAATCTAGGCTGAATATCTAAAATGATTGGTAACTTCTTTGCACGATCAATTAATTCTCTTCGTAAAATTTGCGCATGAATAAGTCGATCCTTTTCACCAGCTGGACATGGATACAATTCAATTGCATCCAATACATATTCAAAAGCTAAGTCTCCAATCGTATGAACCGCAACTGGCATATTGTACTCTCTTGCCTTTTTAACTAAGGCAAACAAATTCTCTTTTGAATGCATTTCTACACCAGATGTTTCAGGGGCATCGTTATAAGGTTGACTTAAAAGCGCTGTTCTTCCACCTAATGCTCCATCAGCAAAGATTTTCATTGCACCGAATTCTATAAAAGCAGTACTTTCCTTGTATCTATGTCCTTCACCTTGCATATCGTCTACAACTTCGTGGTGAACAAGCAAATGAGCTCTATAGTTTAATCCATCTTGTTCAATTACTTTTTTAAACGCATCGTATGTTTTCGTAAAACTTCCATAATAACTTAAATCTTCACTATGACTTCCAGTTAATCCGAGAGATAAGCAATCTTTAATGGAAGTTTTTAAAGCCGAGTATAAGTACTCTTCCGTAGCTCTCGGTATAATGTTTTTTACTAAGTCTGCAGCTGCATCTAAAAGATAACCAGTAGGTTCACCATCATTATCTTTTACAATAACTCCTCCTACAGAATTTTCTGTCTCTTTCGTTATTCCAGCTAGTTTTAATGCATACGAGTTCACTAATACTGCATGCCTGCAAACTCTTGATAAGATCATTGGATTGTTTGGGGCTATTTCGTCTAACTCATTTACATGAAAGATCTTTCTATCTGGAAAATTATTTTCATTCCAACCTTCTCCAAACACCCATTCGCCTTCTTTTGTTTCGTTAACTTTTTTCTCAAGCGCTTCTTTCATTTCAAAAGGCGATGTGAAGTTAGATAAATCTAAGCGCAGTAGTTTTTCACCGTGACCGATTAAGTGCATGTGGCTATCAACAAACCCCGGGTAAAGAATAGAATCTTTTATGTCCATTCGCTTTTCGATATTGCTACTGTACTTATCTTCTAGTTCACTTTTACTTCCAAGTGCTACAATTACACCGTTTTCTATATATAATGCTTCTACTTTTTCGTTTTCCTTTTGCATTGTATAAATTGTACCGCCATACCATAGTTCTCCCATGTGTTTCATGCTCCTTTAATCTCGTTAATACAACAAGTTCTTTGTTTAAAATCTTGCCCTTTCCTTTCCACTGCAGCCACTTGCTTTCCGCGGGGTGTCTGTTCCAGGCGCTTGCTCCATTCAAAACTTACCTCTCCTCCGGTCGATAAGTCAACATGCTTTGCTCCTTATGTCGTAAATCGTGTTTCCTTTATCTCCCTCCGTAGCGGTCCAGTTTTGATGAGGCAGAACGAGCGACGTCCGCATTTCGACGAGTGACGTGAGCCTCCTCGGCGTCCCATCTGTGGGGTCTCACGCTTCGCTCTTCTTCCCGCAGGAGTCAAGTGGCTTCCGCGACAATTCACTCAAGGTTTTAAAATCTGCACATTGGTATAAAAACACAATTATTCTTAAATAAAGATTATCATAATTTCAAATGAAACTACATTACTTGTATTGGAAAAAAAGCGAGTGCAAGAAATTATTAAGTAGTTCCGAAAACGTGGAGAAAAAGTATAAAAGCGTCTAATAAATCAGGGTAAATAACAGCCGAAATTACACACCAAATATAATTTACAAAAATAAACAAATTTTATAACAATTGTATATTAGTAATTTAAAAATGAAACTTAATGCCTAATAAACAAAAGGGTGCTTTGTCTCAATAATTATTACAGCTTAAAAGAATTGCAGTAAACTGGAATGCATTTACATCAAGGTTTTCTCTGTTAATAATATGGTTATCATCTGATTTGGGAGAAACATCAAGTTCACAAAAATAAAGGTATATACAGAAGATGAGCGGTTTACAAATTAAAATTTTTTGGAGGTTTATGGATGGCAATTAATGATGAACAGCTAGACCTATTATTAGAGGATAGAGCTTATTGATTATTTCCCTTTTTAATTAAAAATCTCTTTAGAATTAGTCTATTAAGTAAAGTGGAATGTTTATTGGGTAGGTGCTGAGGCATCTACTCTTTTTCTGTTTGAAAGCCCTATACATATAATAAGAAACTTTGGAGAAATTTAATAAAAGTATATTTTTTATGGAGGTCATTTTTAATGGGACAGGGAAAACAGATAAGGCTAACAGCCACAGAAATAGCTCAGCTTTGGACTCAGTACGTGAATGATAGTGCAAGTATTTGTATGCTAACTTACTTTTTAGAAAAAGCTGAAGATGCAGAAATAAAGCCTGTAATTGCTCATGCCTTGGAGCTATCTCAAACTCATGTGAAAAAAGCAACTGCAATACTTTCTGAGGAAAAGAACAAATTACCTCATGGATTTAAGGTAGAGGAGGATGTTGATTTAACAGCACCTAGGCTTTTTTCTGATAGCTATGTTTTAAATTTTGTACATAATATGGCTAAAGTTGGACTTACAGCTTATTCAGCTAGTTTATCTGTAGCTATAAGAGCTGATATTACAGACTTTTATATGGAATGTCTTACTGAGACTATGCAATTATATAAGATGGCAAAGGATTTACTTTTATCAAAAGGTCTATATACAAGACCTCCTTTCTTTCCAAATATAGGAGAATTTGAATATGTGGAGAAACAAAGTTTTATTTTGGATTTCTTTGGAGATAAAAGGCCTTTAATAGCACTAGAAGTATCTAATCTATACACTAATATTCAAAGAAATGCTTTAGGAACAGTCACACTAGCTGGATTTAGTCAGGTTTCAAATTCAAAGGATGTAACACAATTCTTTCTAAAGCTAATAGAAATTGCAAAGAAACATGTTAAATTATTTGGAGAAAAACTGGAGGAAAGCAATCTCCCTCTTCCATTGTCTTGGGGTTCAGATTTAACAGAAAGTACATCCTATACATTTTCAGATAAACTTATGATGTACTATACATCTGGATTGATGGCTTTAAGTATTGGGTATTATGGCACAGCAATAGCTCAAAGTCTTAGAATGGATATAGCTATTATGTATAACAGATTGATACTTGAGGTTCAGAAAATTTCTGAGAATGGAGCATATCTCCTGATAAAAAACAAATGGTTGGAACAACCCCCAATGGCACCTGATAGGAAAGGGTTAGCATATAAAAATATAAATAATGATTAACATAAGCTTATCTAGAAGGATAAGGGATGATACTCCTCTGAACTTATAACTGCTTTTCCTGCTGATAACTGAAAATGAATAGGCTACACTAAGTTGGAAAGAAAAAATAAGGGCATGTAAAGTAAGACTACTAATATTAAGGAGTGTGCTGTAGCCACGTCAACGTCGGACATTTATAGCCGAATTTAAACTGCAATTAGTGAGGCTTTATGAAAACTGTTTATGGTATCTTAGCCACAATGACAATTGAAACCCGAGCCACTCTGATAGAAAACAGACCCTAGTTGTATCAATTAGGGAAAATGAGGAGTGATCAAATTGCGAGATAAAAAGAATATAATTCACCTTTATTTGGAGGGGAAAAGGAAGAGGAGCATTGCACTAGCCAAAAAAGCAAGAAATACAACGGATAAATATATTAATGAATTTGAGTTAAGTAGAAAGACAGACTTACGTAATCTTCCGATTACTGAAGTGATTTTAAAAGCTTCTTCCTACAAAAAGAGAGTTGGGCGTAATAAAGCCCTCACTCAGGAAATGATGGAGCAATTACGTTATTTTATTAAAGGAAATGAGTGGAAAAGAATTCACTATATGGGCAAGTGGTTTTGTCCCTTCTGTATTAACTTATGCCAACATGAGAACAGTAGTAGGTTATTCATATGTACAGAGAGACTAATTACATAAGTATGCGGAACCTTTCTATATGAACTATAAACTTTGCGTGAACATCTAATACTCATACTTGTGATTCGGATTGATATAACCTTGCAAATCGATAGTTACTATGTGCTAACGTGAAAGCGTCTAAGGAATAGCTTTTTATTTTATTTTATTTTCATTTTCTTGTTTTATCTCTCCCCAGTCGAACTCAACTTCATGTCCAGGTAGACAGTTTTTTTAAATGTATACTTCACTTGTTTTAGAAATATCTTTATTAACAAAGTTCCTAACTGTCGTGTAGCTAATTGAATAACCTTCCTTGAGTAATTTCTCATGCATATCAACCATCTTCATCTGCTGATTGATACGAACTAATCTTGAGATTTCTTCAGTAATTGACCAGTTAGACATAGCCGTAGTACGATAGCCAAAAGTCATACCAACGTCTGGCTTTATATGGTCGGGATTGCAACATTATCAGAATTGATATTTCATTGTTATTTCATACCAATTATTTCCTATAAATATCAATATGTCAATAAAAAATAGAATACCATTTAGTTTGTGATTTGGTGTGCTATCTCATATTTTATTTCTTATGTTTCTCCACATTATCTTACACTCCTTTTCTTTGTTTCCTTTACTAGTGATGCTTCTTTTTTAAACACCATTCTTTATCAAGCGGAAAGGTATATCTTCTTTTTGTGGAATATTATTGTAAATAAATTCACTTTGAATGGAGGTTTTAGTTGTGAAAATTTTAGGAGCCATTATTTTAACTGCTATTATGTTATTCATCGTTTTTTATGCAACCATTATGATTGCACTTTCTTCCAGTAAAGCAATGTACGTTATATTCACATTGATTGTTATCTTAGGTCTAATTACCTTTTCTAACCTATTTATATTTAATCAATTTAAAAAGAGATTGCCAAAAATTTGTTTTAGTGTATTCGTTACGGGAGCAATCCTTTTTTCGTAAACATTGGACATAGTTCGTACGTTAATAGTCTAAAGATAATGAGTACGCAAGACGTTGATTTATATCTTTATGAACCGTTCACTGAGGATAATAAGCTTGCTACATTAGATGAACCTGCATCTTTATCACTTACAAACAATTTGCCAAAATTAGATGGATCTACAGCTCTGTATCCCGTTTTTGCTTCATTCGTTCAAGCAGTCTATCCGGAGAAAAAGTATTCTAACGAAAAGGGAGACGTTGTTTCTACTCAAACAAGTGGAGCATGGAGTGAATTGTTAAAAGGTACACGTGACATTATATTTGTTCCACCACCACCTGATAAAGTTGTAAGAGAAGCTGAGAGACAAAATGTTACGCTAAAACAAACTCCAATAGGTAGAGAAGCATTCGTATTTTTTGTTCATAAAAATAATCCAGTCGATAATTTAACAGTGGAACAGATTCAACAAATTTATGCTGGAGAAATTACGAATTGGAGTGAAGTTGGAGGTAAAAACGAAGAGATTCACGCTTTCCAACGACCTGAGGATAGCGGAAGTCAGCAAGCACTCATAAAATTAATGGGTACAAAAAGATTAATGACACCACCTAAAGAACAAGTAGCTTCCGGAATGGGAGGTATCATTGAATCGACTGCAGAATACAAAAACAAAACAAATGCAATTGGTTTTTCATTCCGCTTCTTTTCTCAAGAGATGGTTCAAAACGGTAAAATAAAGCACCTATCCATTAACGGAGTTGAGCCAACAAAAGAAAACATCCAGAACGATACTTACCCCATAATAAGTGAATTTTACGCAGTTACAATAGAAGAAAACACCAACCCGAATATTCAACCATTCATCAATTGGATCATATCAAACGAAGGACAACAACTAGTAAAGAAAAGCGGTTATGTAGCTGTGAATGATTGAAGTATATTATATTCTTTTTATGTAAGTCGGATTGTATTGTGCTCAATCTACAGCGGTAATCTAGATAGTAAAAAAGGGCTGAATCATCAGCCCTTTTGTTCGTTCGACTTCTCCGCATGTTTCGGTTCATTACGGCGTTTACGCCCTTGCTTTTGTTGCTGCTTATGGATTTGATCTTGTTCTTTCATCGTATGTCCCACCTCTAATATGTCAAAAGTATAAGAAGGTGGGGTTTCCCCCACCTTGTAGCCATTTTATATAATTATTTTTGGTAACCACCGATTTGTTGCTCAGCCATTTGAACTAAGCGCTTAGTGATCTCACCACCAACAGAACCGTTAGCGCGAGCTGTAGCATCAGGGCCTAATTGAACACCAAATTCAGAAGCAATTTCGTATTTCATTTGGTCAAGAGCTTGTTGTACTCCAGGTACTAATAATTGATTTGAGCTGTTGTTGTTTGCCATGTGTTTTCACCTCCTTGTGAGTATAGAGTGTGTAAAAACACATGGCTTCATTCTAAAATCCTTTTGGAAATTGTTCACATTTTGTACAAAAACAGTAAAGCGAGTGTGATGTCATTGTATAGAGCACTAGAATAACTCGTTAAATTCCTCTTCATTAGTTAAATCTTTAGGAGAAATTGTTACTATTTCCGTATTTGTTACTGCTTCTTCCACCATTGCCTCTATATCGAAAAAGCTTTCATAATAGGTGACTTTCTCTGTTTTCGGCTTTGTTTTCGGAGAAGTTGGTGTAAAGATGGTACAACAATCTTCAAATGGTCGATTAGAAATTTCTAATGTATCAATTTTCGTTGCTATCTCCATAATTTCTGTTTTATCCATTGTTAACAATGGCCTTAAAATTGGGGTTGTAGTAACATCATTAATGGCAACCATACTTTCCAACGTTTGACTTGCTACTTGTCCAAGGCTTTCCCCGGTAATAATGGCAAGGCCTTGTTCTTTCCTTCTAATTTCATCAGCAATACGTAGCATAAATCTTCTCGTTGAAGTCATTGTGTAGTTTTCAGGAACTTGTTTCTGAATGGCTACTTGAATATCCGTAAACGGAACAATATGAAGCTTTATTTTTGGTCCAAAGTTCGTTAATTTTTTTACTAAATCAACTACTTTTTGTTTTGCCCGTTCACTTGTGTAAGGAGGACTAAAAAAGTGAATGGCATGTATCTCGACTCCTCTTTTCATCGATAAATAGCCAGCTACAGGACTGTCTATCCCGCCTGAGAGCATTAGCATTCCTTTTCCACCAGTGCCAACTGGCAGCCCACCAGGACCTTTATAATCTTTACAAGTAATATATGTTGCTTCTTTTCTAACTTCCACTCGCACGTTTATATCTGGCTTTTTAACATCAACGTTAAGGTTTTCTGTATTCTTAAGAATATGTGACCCAATAGCGTAGTTCAATTCATTTGTATCTAATTCAAATTCTTTATAAGCACGTTTTACTGTAACTTTAAATGTTTTGCCTTCGTATGGTTGATCTTTTAATGCCAATAATGCATTATCTTTAATGTCTTCTAATACTGTAGGTGACTTAACAGCTAAACTGAATGAATGTAAACCAAAGATTAAAGATAATTTTTCTATAATTGGCTTATGAGGTTCACCGTTCAACTTAATGAAAATACGATCTCGATTTTTCTCAAACTTTAAGTTTGGATAATCTACCAAGTTTTGCATGATGTTTGCATTTAATGCTTTTATAAATTTACTTCTATTTCTACCTTTTGTAGATAATTCACCGTACCTTATTAAGAGATGGTCATATATCATGTTCATTACCTCGTTACTTCTTTTATTTGTTTAATGCTTTTATCTAATTCTCTTATGAAGATATTCATTTCATTTTTTGTCGTTTCAAATGAAAAACTAATGCGTATGGAACTATTAGCAACTTCATCACTAACGTTCATCGCTTTTAGCGTTTTGCTTGGTGCTTTTCGTTTTGATGAACAAGCTGATGTCGTTGATACGTAAATATCTTTTTTTCCTAATGCGTGGACAAGCACTTCTGACTTAATACCAGGCACGGAAAAATTAACAATATGTGGCGCACTATGTTCTACCGGTGTATTTATAACGACACCATCCACTTTTTGTAATTCTAATTTTGCTTGTGTGCTTAATTGGTGGAGGGAATGCAAATTTTGTTCTAATGACATTCTCAATGCTTTTGTCATCGCCACAATTCCAGCAACATTTTCGGTTCCAGATCGAACCATCCACTCTTGCTCTCCTCCCACTAATAAGGGAGCGAGCTTAATCCCTTTCCTTCTATATAAAATTCCATTTCCTTTAAGTCCATGAAACTTATGAGCGGACATCGTACATAAATCAATTTTACATTCCTTTAGAGGTAAAGATACTTTACTAATACCTTGCACGTTATCCACGTGAAAAGTGACATTAGGATATTTACACAAAATTTTACTAACCTCTTCTAATGGTTGAACGATTCCAACTTCATTATTCACATACATTAATGATAATAGAATGGTGCTGTCTGTTAATAATTCACTCAATTGTGTTAAGTTGATTCTTCCATCTGAAGAAACGTCTAAATAACTGACACGGAAACCAACTTGTTCTAATTGATTAAATACTTCACTTACAGAAGGATGCTCTATTGTTGTAGTAATAATATGATTACCGACATTTTTCTTAGCTAAAGCCGTCCCCTTTATTGCAAGGTTATTACCTTCCGTCCCACCCGATGTAAAGATAATTTCACTATCGTGTACACCTATGAGATTTGCTATCATCTTTCTAGACTGTTGTAATAATTTTTCCACTTTTCCACCTAATGAATGAATAGATGAAGGATTGGCAAAATAATCTTTACTTACTTTTATATAGGTTTCTAAAACTTCATCATATGGTTTTGTTGTTGCACTATTATCTAAATAAATCAAGGCAATGCCCCCGTTTTTTATCCTTTTGGCAATTATTAATGTTAGCATACTCGTTCAGAGAAAGAAAAGAGTATTACTAATTGAGTGATGTTTTAATATAGATTCAAAATATTCAACACTTTCTTAATATAGTTAATAATTTAACTTTTATAATATTCGACAATTTTCTCATCAATTATGATACTATGTAAACGTATTCATTTTCTTAATTTTCAGGAGGAAACATATGAGTAATAAATTATATTCAAATAAGGATATTCTTATATTAGGGTTAATGTTATTTGCATTATTTTTAGGGGCAGGTAACATGATATTCCCACCACTGTTAGGTCAATCTGCAGGTACAAACCTTTGGATCTCTGTACTCGGGTTTTTAATTACCGGTGTAGGGTTACCATTACTAGGTATAATTGCGATTGCCAAAACAGGTGGGGACTTACAAACACTTGCTAACCGTGTTAATCCTGTTTTTGGATTAGTTTTCACTTTAATTATGTACTTAGCTATTGGTCCTTTCTTCGGAATTCCTCGTACAGGAACGGTAGCATATGAAATAGGTATGACACCATTTCTTCCTGCTGGATGGAATACAGAAGGATGGCCACTATTTTTATATACAATTGTGTTTTTTGCCATTACATTCTACGTAGCATTAAATCCATCTAAATTAGTAGATCGTATCGGAAAGATATTAACTCCAATTCTTTTAACTGTTATAGGAATTTTAGTTTTAAAAAGTATTGTAACACCTATGGGCGAAATACAAGCACCTGCTCTAGCTTATGAAGAATCACCATTCTTTAAAGGGTTTATCGAAGGTTATTTAACATTAGATACAATCGCTGCGCTAGTATTTGGTATCGTTATCATATCTGCTATTCGTGATAAAGGAGTGACAGATAAGAGAACGATCGCAAACCTTTGCCTTAAAGCTGGATTCATTGCGGCAGCTGGGTTAACCGTTGTGTATGCTGCACTTGCTTATCTAGGTGCAACAAGTAAAGATGCGATTGGAGATGCAGCTAACGGTGGTGTCATCTTATCTGGATCTGCAAATTATTTATTTGGTTCCATTGGAGCGGTAATTCTTGGTCTTGCTATTACATTTGCATGTTTAACAACATCAGTAGGACTTGTATCAGCATGTAGTAAGTTTTTTGCAAAAGTAGTTCCAACTATTTCTTATAAAATGTTCGTTGGAATTTTAAGTGTTTTTAGTATGATTGTTGCAAACGTTGGCCTTAATCAATTGATTACTTTCTCATTACCGGTATTAATTATGATCTATCCACTCGCGATTGTTTTAATCGTCCTCTCCTTCGTGAAAATGGATAACCCATCATCTGTTTATGGATTCGCATTACTATTCACTGGAATTATTAGTGTAGTGGACGGACTTGCAATTGCAGATATTAATATCACATTCTTACAAAACATTTTCAGTAATTTACCACTATATGCAGAAGGTGTCGGCTGGTTAGTACCTGCTATAGTTGGAGCACTAATAGGGTTTATATTAGGGAAAATAAAATCATAAAAACGAAAACGTAAGGGCTGCCCAATATGGACAGCCCTTTTTTATTTTATATCAAGTATGGAAAGTAAACGATCAATGGAAATGTTCGTTTCTGTAATTTTTAACTTTCTTAACAATTCTACCGTTAGCCCATCTTCTAACGTAATATGGACTACTGCATCTTCTTCGCGTTCAGTAGTTACTTCTTTTTGTGGATTAGATTCTTCTTTTTCCACTTCCCTAACTTCTTCTATAGGAATATCAGTAACAATCGTTGGTGCGGGAGGAGTATTCGTTTGAAAGTTATAAAAAGCACTTCCCCATGTCAGTATAATCCCGATGAATAGTACTAACATGATTGTTATACTAGTTAATATTTTGTTGTTCCACTTCACCTTCATCATTTCCAATTCTTTTTTCAATTAGTTTATCGATTCTCTTAAGTACCCCTGGATCTACTTCTTCTAGCGATGTAGCCGCTTCTTCCAATGCCGCAGCATATTGAAAACTACGGAACAATTGCTCGGCCTCTACTAGCCTTTCATGTACAGAATTATATTTACTTCTATATCGATTTCCATACTGAATAACTTTTTCTGCTAATGCTGCATTTTCTATAATGTCTTTCGTCTCATTATAACATTTTTCAACGGAAGCAACGGCATGTTGCAAAATAACATTAACCTCAATAATATTCAATGGTTTTTCTTCTAATTTTTCCGTAACAGCTTTAATATTACTATTCGTTTCTGCAATAAGATCATAAAAATCTTTAGGTAATCCTGGTAAATTATTTTTATCAATCATTCTTCTAGATTCAAATAGTAATTTTCTCAAATGAACTAACTGTTCTCTTGCAGCCATTTCATCTTTACGCAATGCTTGTAACATTATTACATATTGCTCATGTACTTCTTGAATAGAATTAATTTGCTCACATATATCTTCTAATTCTTCTTTTAATATGGAATATGCAATGGACTTTTCCTCTAGATGTTGTTTCAATATTAAAAATCTGTTATTTAATTTTTGAATATTGCTTTCCATTGTTTTTTGCGTTGTAAGGTCGTCTTCTAATAGTTGATAACTCTCTTGAACAATAATTGTTTCTTCTTTAGAATTTGTTGATTGTTCTGTTAGCTGACCTAAGTTCGTATGAATCGTTGGAATTTCTTTATTGATATATTGTTTGGAAAGAGCTTCTTTTTCTATAAGGTCGTAAAGTGACTCGAGTTCCTCTTTTACAGAAGATACACCTTCTGACGCCTGTTTTACATCAGTATTGTTTAATAGTTCTAAAAGCACCTTCAATTTAGAACGCAACGTTTCTACTTTTTCTTCAATTTTTAAGTGGTCTAGTTTATATCCTTCTTCTATCATATCTTTATAGCCGGATTCTATTTCCGCGAGTTGCCCCGGAATGATAGAGTGACATTCTATTAATTGATTTGGTAACTCATTTAGCTTGTATTCAAACTCAGCGATTTCATTCTCTACTTTATTAATAAGATCCCTTGCAACTAGGTAATTACCATTATCAATAGCTTCTTTAAACTCTGTAAAACTCTCAGCATAAGCTTCTAAATTTTTTTCAAGTTTTGTTGTTGCATTTCCGTATTGGTGTCGTTGCGTTAATAAATGCTTTTTGCATTGCTTATATTTTTCTTCTAATGTTGTCGCCTTTTCATTACTATCCGCTTGGCTACCAATCAATTCTTGTAGCTCAGCATATATTTCATCTATACTTTTTTCTATTTCTGTTAATTGCTCGTCAGCTTTTTTAGCAACTGCTTTTGCTTTTTTAAATCGATACTTGTCAGCATATTCCTCTGCATCAAACAACATCTCTTCAATGTTTGGAAGTTGATATGTCAAAATATCATCCCATTTATTTCTCCAATTTTCAAAAAGTTCTTCTGTTTGACCTGTCATATTCAAATCTTTTACTTTCGACAATTCTTCCGTAACAGGCTTGTTCATGATCGACATTTTCCACACTTCTAGTCGGTCAACTTCACTATAAATCTTTTTTCTAGTAAAATAACTAAACGTAACAAATGTAATAGCTAAAACTAATATTCCAATTACTATCTTCATCCGAAAGTCCCCTTTATCCCTGTTGGTCTTCTTAAGCCGATTTACCTTTTGTATGTAAAAACATTAATAAAACGTTTAGTAAAATAACATTATCATAAAAAAAACAAACTTCTATTTGATATTCAATGTATTTATGATACCATGTTACCGACATTTTTTGACCTAAATTTTAATATTTTTTTACATAAAAACTAGTAATTTGTCCGTTTTTTTGTAGATGAGAAATTTATATCATACTTTTTACTCATTGTTCTGTTCAAAAGCGCGGGTGATTATAGCGAGATTAGTATGAAAATCAATACTATCTTTAAGAATTAAAATTGTCTATGTTCATTTATTGCTGTCAAAAGTTACATAAATAAAGACAATTTAATAGAAATTAGAATGTAAGTAAAGTATGATAGTAAAAAATTATTTGCACAAAGAGGGTAGAAGAAATGAAGGATAAGCACATTCATACTTTTTATTGTCCACATGGGACAAGAGATACGTTAGAGCAGTATGTGGAACAGGCTATTAAGCTAAAAATGGATGAAATCTCTTTCACCGAACACGCTCCACTTCCAAAGAGGTTTACAGATCCTACTCCACACAAAGACAGTGCGATGAATTGGAATGATTTGAGTATTTATTTGGAAGGGGTAAGAAAACTGAAAGAACGTTATCAAGGAAAGTTAACGATAAACTGTGGATTAGAAGTAGATTTTATTGAAGAATTTGAAGGGGAGACAAAATACTTCTTACAAGAGTATGGCAGTTTACTTGATGACAGCATTTTATCCGTGCATTTTTTACGTAAAGATATAAACTACTATTGTTTAGACTACAGTGAACAGCAATTTGGAGAAATAGTGAAGGTATACGGAAGTCTTGATGAAGTTTACAAAGCTTACTTTGAGACTGTTGAAAAGTCTATTACATCTGACTTAGGAATATTCAAGCCGAAGCGTATAGGCCACATCACATTAGTGGAGAAATTCAAATTGCTTTATCCATACAATGGGAATCTATCACTTTTCGTATTACCATTATTAGACCTAATAAAGAAACATGAAATGCAACTTGATTATAATGGTGCGGGAGTAAATAAAAAATATTGCCAAGATACATATCCGCCAGAACACATTGCGTTTGAGGCAGCAAAAAGAAAAATCCCTCTCATTTATGGCTCTGATGCCCATAACGCGCAGGATTTAGGTCAAGGGTTAGAAAGAATTAACAAGCAACTATTATAAAGCAATTCTTTTTGTACCCTGGATAAAAACCATCTGTTCTAACCATTTTACAATAATTTTTTCATACTGCATTAAACTATTCGCATCATATGGCATTATTTGCCATACTTCTGACAAGTAAGAAGCGTGAAGAAAAGGCATGCTTATCATGTTTCTTAATTGAGCAACCGTAAGAGGTACAGAAATAGCATGAAATTCTTTTGTTTTTCTACCATACTCAAATACATATTTATAAAATTGCTTTTCCTTCGCTAAGTACGTTATCATTATTTCTCTTGCTAAAGTTGTCTGTAACATTATTTCACGATAGACGTAGCTAGCAAGTTTACTATTCTCCCTATGAAATTGTAAAACAGATGATATTGTCGATAGAAGACATTCTCTTGCCGAGTATGTCTTTATTTTTTTAAATTGGTATTCTAAAATTAGCATATACTCTTCAAGGAAGCTAGTTATTAAGTGCTCATGCAAGCCAGCTTTACTAGAAAAATAATAAGAAATATGGGCTACATTTACTTTCGCTTTTGTAGCAATATCTCTTACACTCGTTCCACTATAGCCATTCGCATGAAATAATCCTATCGCTGCTTCTACTATCCTATTCCTAGTACTATCCAATTCCTTCACCCCCAACAAATTTAGTGCTTTAGATTAATTGTATTTATTATGTGAGTCCGTTTCATAATGTACGACTACTAGACGAAAAACGAATAATAGCATCGTATTCTGTATTTATACACCTTAATAAATGAACATATTATTTTGTATATCACTAAAATATTCGTTTTTCATTAAACGAACTGAAATTATGAAATTGATTCATGTAAATGGAGTTACTATAGTTGATTTCTATAACGGTTCCGTTTATCCTTTTATTAAATGTCGACAAAGTACATGGGAATTGTGTATGATTTGCCAATTTGAGTAAATGATTTGTGAAAAAGTGAGGGGAAAATGATGTTTCAAGTCGAACTATATTCTGGAACTAGAGAAGAAAATTACGAGTTAGTATTAAAACAATTAAAAGCATTGATTAGTGATGAGCCAAATTTCATCGCAAACTTATCCAATGCGTCTGCTTTATTAAATGTATTCTTGAAAGAAATTAATTGGGTTGGATTTTATTTAACGGAAGGAAATGGACTTGTTTTAGGGCCTTTCCAAGGTTTACCTGCTTGTGTAAGAATACCATTTGGAAGAGGAGTTTGCGGAACTGCAGCATCTACAAAAGAAACGCAGTTAGTGGATGATGTTCATCAATTCCCAGGTCATATCGCTTGTGATGCTGCTTCTCAATCAGAGATTGTAGTACCGATGTTAAAAGACGGAGAAGTTATTGGAGTATTAGACATTGACAGTCCAATTAAATCTCGATTTGATGAAGTAGATAAAAAATATTTACAGCAGTTTGTAAATGTATTATTAGAAGGTTAAAACTTGATAATGAAAAGCTCAAGTACTACTATAAGTGCTTGAGCTTTTTCAAATCAGCTATTATTTTTTCAATTTTTCTAAAGCTTGCTGTAAGTCTGCCCAAATATCTTCCCATGCTTCAAGTCCAATAGATAGACGAATTAAGTTCTCTGTAATCCCCATTGTCTCGCGTGTTTCTTTCGGTACGACAGAATGAGTCATCGTAGCTGGATGTTGGATTAGGGTTTCAGCATCTCCTAGACTTACAGCTATTTTTATTAATTTTAAGTTGTTTAAAATCTGTTGGCATTCTTTTTTTCCACCTTTAATAGTGAATGAAATTAGGCCTCCACCTTTACGCATTTGTTTTTTCATAATAGGGTAACTCGGATTATTTACATCCCCAGGATAAAATACTTTTTCAACAAGCTCATTCTCTTTTAACATATTCGTCAATTTTTCGGCATTTTCGCAATGACGATCCATTCTAACAGGCAACGTTTTTAATCCTCTTAAAAGTAACCACGCATCAAACGGTGCCATTACACCACCAATGTCTTTTAAAGTAGTCATCGAAATTTCTTGTATCCATTCTTTTTTTCCTACTACTAATCCTGCGATAACATCCCCGTGACCACCAATATATTTCGTAGCACTGTGTAGTACGATGTCACACCCTAGTTCAATTGGGTTTTGTAAATATGGAGAGCTAAATGTGTTATCAACTACAACTGGAATATTCTTTTCCTTTGCTATAGAAACAACCAAGTCTAAATCAATCAACATCATAGTAGGATTTACCGGTGTTTCTAAATAAATACAGCTCGTCTCAGGTCTGATGGCGTCGCGAATTTCTTGTTCTGTTTGCATCATGCAAAAGCTATGGGATACGTTATACTTTGACTCTAACAGTGTTAAAAGTCCAAATGTACATCCGTATATCCCCTGTGAACATAAAATATGGTCATTACTTTTCGTTAAACCAATTAAAGTTGCAGAAACTGCGGCCATACCAGAGCCAAACGCTAAGCCTGCTTCTGCCTTTTCTAATGCAGCAATTCTTTCTTCTAACATTTTTACTGTTGGATTTCCTAGGCGGGAATAAATATACCCTTCTTCTTCTCCTGCAAAGCGCTTCTCCCCTTGTTCCGCTGTTTCAAAAGAAAAAGTCGATGTTTGATATATAGGTGGTGCTAGACTTCCGTGAAATTGCGTACTATCGTATCCGTCATGAATTACCGTAGTCTCAAATCTCTTTTTGTCCATATCTATTTCCCCCTTTGTTAACACCTACCATTAGCATATGGCATTTAACATGAAAATGAAAGCGTTTTCTTTTAAAAGATTTATGGCATTTCGAACAACTATGTACTACCTTAATAACCAAAAAGAAAAGCCCCGAAACCAATTCAGGGCTCAAAGCTATGATGAGAATGCTGTATTTTCTTTTTGTATGCAATATTTATTTTTACCAGTTTCTTTTGCTTCATAAAGAGCGGAATCCGCGTTTAAAAATAGTTCTTTCGCTGTAATACTATCTCCTTTTTCCCAATAAGAGATACCACATGAGATGGAAACAGTTGGTGTTGTTTTCGTAGTTACTTGTGTTAGTACACGTTCAGCAATTTGAGTACCAAGGGACAAGTCTACTTTAGGTAAGTAGATTGCCAATTCTTCGCCACCCCAACGTGCTGCAATATCTGTATCGCGAATATTTTCTTTTATTATATTGGCCACTTGAATTAATATATCGTCACCAACTTGATGTCCGTAACGGTCATTAACAAGTTTAAAATCATCTATATCGACTAGTAAAAATGTTCCGAAAGAATCGTTTTTCATCGATACTTGTATTTTTTCATCTAAATACTTTCTTGATCTTAATCGCGTTAAATAATCTGTAATGACAAATTTCTCTAACTCTTCCCTTAACATGGAGTTACTGAAGGCAAGCGTAGAATGGTGAATTAATGATTGTAACAATTTAAACTGGTCAAAACTAAAGAAATATGGCAACGTATGCCCTACGATACAAGCTCCAATTTTATCATTTGATAATTCCATTGGAATAACGATACATGAATAAAACTCTAAGTCTTTTAAAGTAGGATTACTTCTAGTATCACTAATGAAAATCGGCTCTTTCTGTTGAATGATACTTTGTCTTACGTAATCAATAAGGACGTTTGCATTTTCTTTTTCAAAAAAGGAAGTTGACCCTTCTAATATATCTTGTTCCGTTTTTCTTCCATCTCGATTGCAAACTAAAAAACCGAGTTCTTTTGCTTGGAATGTATCCATTATCTTTTCGTATAAATAAGCTGTCACTTCTGACAATCGTAAATTCGTATTTAATTGATGGGATGCCTCATTAATTAATCGAAGGTCTGAAATGGATTGCCTTGACTGTTGGTATAATTGAGCATTTTCAAAAGCAGTTCCAGCCGTATTTGCTAAAAGTGTAATAAACATTATTTCTTCTTTCGGGAAAACAACAGCATCTACTGCGATTATCTGTAATACTCCGTAAATCCCTTGTTTCCCTTTTAGCGGTATATAAATATACGATCTTTTTTCTTTTATAGAGTCCTCTAATTGCACTTCACCAGTAACATAAGCTTGCATAGCAACCGAGTCACCCTCGTCAAAATTGAAGCGCTTAACAGGCAGGTTTTGAAGGTTATCATAGTCTGATGTTAACATTAAAAAATAGGTGTAATCATTATACATGTTTCGTAACGTTGCAAATATTTCTGATAGTATCGTATTTATTTCCATCGTTGAATGAAACTTAGAGGTTACCCGATATAATTGTTCGTATCTATGTTGTTCATTTTTTGCCAAGACTAATTTTTTCACTTTATTTAAAACTAATGCCAGCTCTTTGGAAAGCTCGTTTATATAATCAGTTGGTATTTTCTTTGTTTTGTAAACATGTAAAAGCAATTCCCCCTCATAAACCTCATTATGAATTAGTGGAATGCTATATTTATTTTGATAAGCATTAATTAAGTCGTTAGGTTCTTTTATAAATAATTCTTTATCGTTGCATGAGATGACTTTAACATTTTCAACTTCCATATTTTCTTTCAAAAAATCTTCAACAATTACATTTATTGTTTCCAAATCAAAAATTTCCGAATGAAGAAAGTAATCATACATTAACATTTTCAATTGCTTTAAGCTCATTTTAGATTGGTTCATCTCATTCACCTTTTATTTTTTGACTACTTACATTATACCAAATCTAGTTAATATTTCCTATTATTAATTTATGAAAAAAGAAGCATTACATCTTCCTCTAATTGAATTAACCACAATGAATCATCAGTTGACAATTTGTGTACATGAACCGGCTTTTGTTGAATTGCTTTTTGTACTACTTTTATATCATTTTTATAAACTTCTATTAAATATTGTACAGTGTCCATCTCACTTATTTGAATGTTGTATTGTTCTTGAGTTTTTTTAACTGGCTTTTCAAGTTGCGTTTTCACCACATCTAATTCTTTTGTAAATAACGTAAATTCATCTTTTAACTCAACCCAAACATCGTTTGAACTTGCATTTTTACTAATACTATTGGGCACTTCTTTTAATTCAACTGCTTGGATCGTTTCGAAGCGAAAGTTATCGTTCACATTTATTCTATATGTAACTAACATTGGCTTCCCTTCGTAATCTTTTACCATTGCTACTATTGGGGATTCATTGTTCTCATCCATCACTTGTAAAACTTCTACTTGCAACTTTACATTTTCGAATGAATCATCGGAAGAGAAAGTAAACATTTGGAATTGAACTTTAAATAATAGCATGGTAATAATACTAATAATGACGATTAAACTAAGTCTAATTATTTTCTCGTTTTTTGTTTCGTTCTTCATCAAATTCTCCTTTACAAAACCTACTATTATATTTATACCATGAAAAAACCTTGACTTTCATTTGTTTTTTTTATACAATAGCGTTTGTGTAAAATATTGCAGCCTATGTGATATGCTAGTTTGATTATTTTGTTCCCCGATATCTATATCGGAGGTGTATCGAGTAACTCTTTGCTGCAGAGCGAGGATACATGAAAACATCATAATCCTGTTAGTAATTTCGCTAAGGGTTATTATTGCACAAAAATAATAACACATTAAAGGAGGAGTCATTCATGGCTCGTTATACAGGTCCAAGTTGGAAAATATCCCGCCGTTTAGGAATTTCTTTAAGCGGAACAGGTAAAGAATTAGACAAGCGTCCTTACGCACCAGGACAACACGGTCCAAACCAACGTAGGAAGATTTCTGAATACGGTTTACAATTACAAGAGAAACAAAAATTACGTCACATGTACGGTATGAATGAGCGTCAATTCCGTCGCTTATTCGATATTGCTGGCAAATTACCTGGTAAACACGGTGAAAACTTTATGGTTCTTTTAGAATCTCGTTTAGACAACGTAGTTTATCGTTTAGGTTTAGCTCGCACTCGTCGTCAAGCTCGTCAATTAGTTAACCACGGTCACGTTATGGTTGATGGCGCACGCGTTGACATCCCTTCTTTCCGCGTGAAAGTTGGTCAAACAATTTCTCTACGTGAAAAATCTTCAAACTTAACAGTTGTGAAAGAATCAGTAGAAGTGAACAACTTCGTTCCTGACTACCTAACTTTCGATGCTGACAAGTTAGAAGGTACTTTCACTCGCTTACCAGAGCGTTCTGAGTTAGCTGCTGAAATTAACGAAGCATTAATCGTTGAGTTCTACTCTCGTTAATAGTTTCGGAGACCCCTGTCGATTATTCGATTGGGGTTTTTTTATGGTGATTTTCTATTTTCTACGTACAACTATTTTATTAATCCTCATTTTATTTTAAAATTTGTTTCTAGAGTTTTTCATTTATTTTGTGTTTCAATCCATGTAGTTTGTGTTTCAATCCTTATACTTTGTGTTTCAATTCCACCTTTTTCTGTTTCATTCCATCTCACCGCATACTCCTTCATCCCAATTGTGTTTCAATCCAAGCAATTTCTGTTTCAATCCTTATACTTTGTGTTTCAATTCCACCTTTTTCTGTTTCAATCCATCTCACCGCATACTCCTTCATCCACTTGTGTTTCAATCCAATCAATTTCTGTTTCAATCTTTAGCAAATACAAACAACACCACCACACCTACCCGAAGCAAAAACGAAAAATGACCTTAGAAATTACTCTAAGGCCATTCATACATATATCATTGACTTTATTCCACAAAAATCTATTTCTAAAAAAGAACGCATTAGTATTTAATTAAAAAGTACTTCTTCTTCCCTCTTCTAATAACCGTAAATTGTCCTTCAATACGATCTTCTTTAGTTAAGACACGCTCTAAACTTGTTTCACGTTCGCCGTTTATAGAGATTGCACCGTTTGTTATATCTTCACGAGCTTGACGCTTAGAAGGTGCAATTTTGCTCATCACTAAAAGTTCCAATAAAGCAACATCATCTTCTCCTTCCAATTGGAACGAAGGAACATCTTTAAAACCTTGTGAAATTTCTGATGCAGTTAAATCTGCGATGTTACCTTTAAATAATGCTTCCGAAATACGAATTGCTTGCTCTAATGCTTCTTGACCATGAACAAGTTTTGTAACTTCTTCACCCAGTTTCTTTTGAGCGGAACGTTTTTCAGGTGCTTGTTCCATCTCAGTTTCTAACTCATTAATTTCCTCATGGGATAAGAAAGTAAAGAATTTCAAGTATTTAACAACATCGCGGTCATCTGTGTTAATCCAGAACTGGTAGAACTCGTAAGGAGATGTTTTCTCTTTATCTAACCAAATAGCTCCGCCTTCTGTTTTACCAAACTTAGTTCCATCTGACTTTGTAACTAATGGAATTGTTAACCCAAAAGCTTTTGCTTCATCTTCGGATTTACGGATAAGTTCCAAACCAGCAGTTATGTTACCCCATTGGTCACTTCCACCTATTTGTATTTTACAATTTTCATTTTTGTATAAATGTAAAAAGTCTAGTGACTGTAAGATCATGTAAGTAAATTCTGTAAAGGAAATTCCAGACTCAATACGAGACTGTACAGAATCTTTTGCAAGCATGTAGTTAACCCCGAAATTTTTACCAACATCTCGTAGGAAGGTAATTAAATCCATGTTACCAATCCAGTCAAAGTTGTTCGCAATAACAGCTGGATTATTAGCAGCTTCAAAGTCTAGAAAGCAAGAAAGTTGGTCTTTAATCTTATTGGACCAATCCGCAACAACGTCGGAAGTGTTTAACGTACGTTCTGCTTTTTTACCACTTGGATCACCAATTAAACCTGTAGCTCCACCAACTAAAGCGATTGGAGAGTGTCCAGCTTGTTGAAATCTTCTTAACGTTAAAACAGGTAGCATATGACCGATGTGTAAACTGTCTGCTGTCGGATCGAATCCAGAGTATAACTTTACTTTTTCCGTTTCTAACAACTTCTCCAAGCCCTCTTCATCTGTAATCTGATTAACTAGGCCGCGGAACTTCAAATCTTCTAATAAGTTACTCATTCCAATTCCTCTTTTCCTTTGATTTAGTCAAATAAAAAAACTCATCCCTATATAGAAGGGACGAGTTTATATCTCGCGGTACCACCCAACTTGCAAAGCAACAATCATTGCTTTACCACTTGTTTGTTCATAACGGCTTGATAACCGTCTTTTGCTAATAGGCTCAAAAGCTGTTCACAAAAGAAGCTCTAGGAGGTAATTCATATTTAATGCAGTACTGATTTGCACCTACCACCAGCTCTCTGTAAGCTCGCTATTAAATATTACTAATTCCTATCTTTGCTTATCACTATTCAAAATAATTATAAAGTACTTTTATCATATCCCCAAGCTATTTGTCAACTACATATTTTTTGAATGGACCTTTTTGTAATAAAAAAATCCCCATCTAAATCTTTACAGTATGCTATAATAATAATGTTTAATGGGGGGATTATATTATGTCAAAGTTCGATAAAACAAAAGAACAATTTTTGTCGTTCTATCAATTCTTTGTAAATAAAAAAACGAAAAAAGGCTTTAATATTACATACTCAGTAGTTTGGAATTTAATTTTAATCTTTATTCTTATAGGAGTGATTAGCTTAGGCTTTGCTGGCGGTACGTTAGCTGGTTACTTTGCTGCTCTTGTGAAGGATGAACCTTTACGTCCTTATGAAGACATGAAACGTAACATATATGATTATGAAGAAACATCTAATATGTACTTCGCTGATAATCTTTTTCTTGGAACGTATAGGGCAGATTTGCATCGAGAAGAAGTAAAAATAGACGAAGTACCTGAAGTGTTAGTTCAAGCATTACTCGCAACAGAAGATGAATATTTCTATGAGCATCCAGGAATTGTTCCAAAGGCTCTTTTACGTGCAATGTTACAAGAAGTATTAAACTCTGCCAATCAAACTGGTGGTAGTACATTAACTCAACAATTAATAAAAAATCAAATTTTAACAAACGAAGTCTCCTTCGATCGAAAAGCGAAAGAAATTTTGTTAGCACTGAGATTAGAGCATTACTTCGAAAAAGAAGAGATTCTTGAAGCATACTTAAATGTTTCTCCATTCGGTAGAAACTCTTCAGGCAGAAATATTGCAGGAGTGAAAACGGCTTCTAGAGGAATCTTTGGAGTAGAACCTAACGATTTAACTTTAGAGCAAGCCGCTTATATCGCTGGTTTGCCACAAAGTCCTTTTGCATATACACCTTTTACTCGTACAGCTGAAGTAAAATCACCAGAAGGATTAAGACCTGGTTTAGATAGAATGCGCCATGTCTTAAACCGAATGAATGTTTTAGGATATATAACAGAAGAACAACATGAAAAAGCTTTGGCTTATGACATTACGAAAGACTTTATTGACCCTGAAGGAACAGCATTCCAACAATATCCACATTTAACAATGGAAATTGAAGAGCATGCAAAAGAAATTATTGCATTTATTTTAGCTGAACAAGATGGTTATGAAGAGAAAGATTTAAAAGAAAACACTAATCTCTTAAATGAATATAAGGAATTAGCTCATTTAAATATAAGACAAAGTGGCTATCACATTCACACAACGATAAACAAAGAAATGTTCGATAAGATGCAAGAAGCAAAAGACAAGTTTCAATTTGGACCAGAACTTGATTGGGCTGATGAAAATGCAGCTAAACCAATTTTTGATCGTGACGGATTTAGAATTGGTCCTCCAAAGATTGACGAAGAAACTGGAGAAACAGTTAAAAATCCAGAACAAGTTGGAGCTGTTTTATTAGACAATAAGACTGGTGCCATCTTAAGTTTTATTCCTGGACGGGATTTCAATCATTCAGAAATAAACTATGCAACAAGATCACCTAGGCATAATGGATCAACAATGAAACCTCTATTATTGTATGCTCCAGCATATGAATACGGTAAGCTTCAACCTGGCAGTATGTTAGCCGATATTAAGAAAACATTTGAAATACGTGGACAGGCACCATATACTCCAGTTAACTTTAATACGGGTAAAGAGTATGGTTTAGTAACCGTTCGGGACGCAGTAAAACATTCTTACAACATATCTGCTGTCCGAGCATATGTTGACCTAAAAGCACAATATAGACCGATGGATTTCTTATTCGAACAAAATTTCAAATATTTAACAGAAAATGATGCCGCTATAATATCTGGTGTATTAGGTGCATCTGGTACAGGAGTAACTGTATTAGAAAACACGTCAGGATATGCTACTTTTGCTAATAATGGAGAATACAATAAACCGTATTTAATTCAAAAAATTGTCTCCAATACTGGAGAAACAATTTATGAACATAAAGCTGAGCCAAAAAGAATTTACTCTCCACAAACTGCTTATTTAATGATAGATACTATGAGAGACGTAGTAATAAGTGGGACAGCTGGAAACGTTAGAAGTAGATTAAAGTTCTCTTCTGATTGGAGTGGTAAAACTGGTACTTCCAATTATACGCATGATAGCTGGTTTGTTGCCTCTAATCCGAATGTCACATTAGGTGTTTGGTTTGGTTACGAACAAAGAAGATCTTTAGCTGGTGGTGCTTCAACTAGAACACAGACAATGTGGGCTAACTTATTGAATTCTGCATATGAAGCAAATCCAGAATACATCGGTCCTTCTGAGCGTTTTAAAATGCCAGGGGGTATCGTAAGAAGAAGTTACTGTAAGTTAACTGGTTTATTACCTTCAGACCTATGCCGACAGGCTGGTTTAGTTGGAGAAGATATTTTTAACGCTGAATTTGCGCCAACAAAAGTAGATGATAGTCTATCGATTGGAAAATTTGTAAGAATCGGCGATATTGCTTATGCTCCTTTAAGTTCAACTCCTTCTGAATTTGTAAAACAAGGACCTGTATTAAAAACAGACTTCTTAAAGAGATTACAACTAACAGAAGAAGAGTTTACAAAACTAATGGCTGATAATGCAGTATTTAAAGATTTAGTCGCTATCTCTGATGAAACTTTACCAACGAACAACAATGCACCAAAACAAGTAGCTAATGTAAAGTTATCTGGTAAAACATTAAGTTGGAATTCTAGTTCAGAAAAAGACGTTATTGGCTATTACGTATACTACGCACAAAACACCGAAGCTCAAGCTAGAAAAATTGCTTCTGTAAGAGCTGGTGATGATATGAAAACGAATATTAATCAAAATTCAGGCGTATTCTACGTAACAGCTGTAAATGCAACTGGAAAAGAATCTTCTTCATCAAAACCAATAGAATTAGGAGATGTTAAACCTCCTAAAGAGGAAGAAGAAGAAAACAACAGCGACAGAAATAATAGCAACCGTAATCGATCTACAAATCCACCTTCAGATCCTAGCGATTCTGAGGATGAAGATTAATTTATTAGAATTCACGAAAAGGAGATCTCAACAATATGAGATCTCCTTTTTCTATTTTATAATTTAAAAATGCTCTGTGAGATAATTTCACAGAACATTTCAACATTCTATCAATCTTCCATCGTAGATAAATCGCCAGTTGGTAAATCTAATTCCCATGCTTTTAACACACGTCTCATGATCTTACCACTTCTCGTTTTTGGAAGTTTATCTCTAAATTCAATTTCTCTAGGAGCTGCATGTGCTGCAAGACCTTTTTTGACAAACAGACGAATTTCTTCTTTTAGCTCATCTGTTGCCTCATAGCCATCACGTAAAGCAACGAAAGCTTTAATGATTTCACCACGTACCGGATCTGGCTTTCCGATTACACCAGCTTCAGCAACTGCAGGATGCTCCACAAGCTTGCTTTCAACTTCGAATGGCCCTACACGCTCACCAGAAGTCATAATTACGTCATCGATACGCCCTTGGAACCAGAAGTACCCATCTTCATCCATATAAGCTGAGTCCCCTGAAACATACCAGTCACCTGGCATGAAATAAGATTCATACTTTTCTTTATTATTCCAAATCGTGTGCATCATAGATGGCCAACCTTTTTTGATTGCGAGGTTACCCATTCTATATGGTGGTAATTCATTTCCTTGATCGTCTACTATAGCCGCTTTAACTCCAGGAATAGGTTTCCCCATAGAGCCAGGCTTAATCTCCATACAAGGATAGTTACAAATCAACTGTGCCCCAGTTTCTGTCATCCACCATGTATCGTGAATTCGTAATTGGAATACTTTAGAACCCCAACGAACTACTTCAGGATTTAGTGGTTCACCTACACTCAAAATATGACGAAGTGAAGACAGGTTATACTTCTTCACTACTTCATCTCCAGCACCCATTAACATACGGAATGCTGTCGGAGCACTATACCATACCGATACACCATAATCTTCAATTGTTTCATACCAAGCTTCCGGTCTAAAACGCCCACCAACGATAACGTTTGATGCTCCGACTAACCAAGGACCAAAAATACCATAAGCGGTACCCGTTACCCAACCTGGGTCAGCTGTACACCAATATACATCGTCATCTTGTAAGTCTAGTACCCATTTAGCCGTTTGGTATTGTTGCACCATAGCGTTATGAACATGTAAAACACCTTTTGGTTTACCTGTTGATCCACTCGTATAGTGTAGAACTAATCCGTCTGTTTTTTCTACCCACTCTATTTGCAACTCTTTGCTAGCAGTTTTAAGTCTAGTATGAAAATCAACAAATGGTCCTTCTTCTTTTACACCGTCTCCCACAAGAACGACATGCTTTAAAGCTGGAAGTTCATCTAATGGTACACGATTTAACAGTTCAGGCGTCGTAACTAATACGTTTGCCTCACTATCTTCTAATCTATCTTTTACTGCACCTTCCATAAATGCTTCAAATAATGGCCCTACGATGGCGCCTAGTTTAATAGCTCCTAGCACAGCAAAATATAGTTCTGGCGAGCGTGGCATGAAAACAAATACTCTATCCCCTTTTTCCACATCACAAGCTTGCTTTAATACATTTCCGGCTTTGTTAGAGAACTCTTTCATCTCTTTAAAAGTGTATTTTTCGTCACGATTTCCGTCACGATAATATAATGCTACTTTGTTTTTTCGGTGAGTTAAAGCATGGCGATCGATTGCTTCATATGCAGCATTTACTCGACCAGTTTCAGACCAACTGAAATTTTTCTCTACCTCTGACCAATCGAAGCTTGCACTTGTTTTATCATAATCTTCAAGATTATAGTTCCCCTTTGTCACTGGCAGCGCTTCCACTTTCATCCCAAACTCCCCCTTATGTATATATTCGAATCTATTATATAACAAAATTATTTTTTTCTCAATTTTTTGAAAAGTTTGTTTAAAACCATGATTTTCTTATGAATTTTTAGTAGACTATTATTATAGTCTATTTGTAAACGCTTACTAAAAAAGTGCATTCACATACTAGACTAAAGTTCTGTTTAATTGTTCTTCCTTTTTTTAAAAATTTCCATAATAATAGAATTAACGAAAACTGCTTCAAGAAGGTGATGACAATGGAACATAAAAAAACGTATAACGCACAAGAAATCAAAACACCACACGGTCGAGTGATTGTGGAAGGGCCAGTTTCTTCTCAGAAACTAGCTAGTTATGAGTTTCACGAAGACTTAGTTGCATTTAGGCCACCAGCACAACAACATGCTGCATTAGTAGAAATTGCAAAATTACCTGAAGGAAGAATTATTATTGCAAGAATGGATGATTTAATTGTCGGTTATGTAACTTATTTATACCCAGACCCAATGGAACGCTGGTCAGAAGGCAACATTGAAAACTTAATTGAGCTAGGTGCAATAGAAGTAATTCCAGCCTTTAGAGGTTTCTCCGTAGGGAAGACACTATTACGCGTATCCATGATGGATGAAATGATGGAAAATTACATTGTAATTACAACCGAATATTACTGGCATTGGGACTTAAAAGGTACTGGTTTAAACGTATGGGACTATCGTAAAGTAATGGAAAAAATGATGCATGCCGGCGGCCTTGAATATTATGCTACAGATGAGCCTGAAATCAGTTCACACCCTGCAAACTGTTTAATGGCACGAATCGGAAAAAACATAAAGCCTGAGTCCGTACAACAATTCGATCAACTAAGATTTAAAAACCGTTTTATGTATTAGATGATATAAATAAATTCATATAGTTAGTAGTTCAGCAAAGGGGGAAACAGATATGATTGTAGAAAAAATTATGAAACGAGATGTCTATACACTAAAGCCTACAGACACAGTTGAATCTGCCATTCAAATGATGTCAAAAAAGCGTATTAGGCACATTCCGATTCTAGATGAAAATCAAAATATGGTCGGTATTGTCTCTGATAGAGATATAAGAGATGTTTTACCTTCTTCCCTTCTTAGTGAATGGAAGAAAGAAGATATAACGCAACCACTCTCTAAAGTGATGACAAAAGATGTTATTTTTGGGCATCCTCTTGATTTTGTTGAAGAGATTGCTGCCCAATTTTACGAGCATAAAATTGGCTGCCTTCCTATCATACAAGACCAAAAACTAATTGGCATTGTTACTGAATCTGATTTATTACACACATTCATTCAGCTTACAGGTGCCCATCAACCTGCATCTCAGTTCGAAATTAAAGTAGAAAATATTGCAGGTAAGCTAGCAGAAGTAACTTCAATTTTAAGAAAAAGAAAGTTAAATATTTTAAGTGTGTTAGTGTACCCGGATGATAATGAAAAGTATAAAATTTTAGTACTTCGTGTTCAAACTATGGATCCTACAAAAGTGATTTTTGATTTGAAAGAAGAGGGATATGAAGTGCTGTGGCCAAACTTGCCAGGGATGGATGCATGAAAAAAGCAGCCTTCATCTATTCTGATGACTTTTTATCCTACAAATTTAGTGAAAAACATCCATTTAACCAATTAAGGGTACAATTGACTTTAGATTTACTAAAAAAATCTGATGCTCTCTCAGAAGAAGACATGATTCCACCACGTATGGCAACAGATGAAGAGCTATCACTCATTCACGATGTAAATTACATAGAAGCAGTAAAGCTTGCTGGAAAAGGTCTTCTTTCTAAAGAAAAAGCAAGTAGTTATGGTTTAGGTACTGAGGACGTCCCTATTTTTCCGAATATGCACGAAGCAAGTGCCTTACTCGTTGGTGGTACACTAACAGCTGTTGATGAAGTAATGCAAGGTAGAGCTGAACATGCACTTAATTTAGGGGGAGGCCTTCATCACGGATTCCGTGGTAAAGCTTCTGGTTTTTGTATTTATAACGACAGCTCTGTCGCGATAAAATATATGCAAAAGAAATATAATGCTAGAGTTTTATATGTGGACACGGATGCACATCATGGAGATGGCGTTCAATGGTCTTTCTATGAAGATCCAGATGTTTGTACATTATCTATTCACGAAACAGGTAGATACCTTTTTCCTGGTACCGGTAATGTAAATGAACGTGGACAAGGGGACGGATACGGCTACTCTTTTAACATTCCAGTAGACGCTTTTACAGAAGATGAATCGTTTTTAGAAGTGTATGAACAGTCGTTAAGAAAAGTAGCTGCTTTCTTCAAACCTGACGTAATTATTACACAAAACGGTGTAGATGCCCATCACTATGATCCATTAACACATCTATCGACTAGTATTAATGTTTATAAAGAAATTCCTAAAATAGCTCATAAGGTTGCTCATCAATATTGCAATGGCAAATGGATTGCAGTTGGTGGTGGCGGATATGATATTTGGCGCGTCGTTCCAAGAGCTTGGGGGCATTTGTGGTTAGAGATGACCGAAAATATTGCGGGGACTGGGCAACTTCCTACAGAATGGATAAACAGTTGGACCGATCAATCACCTGTAACTCTACCAAGTATGTGGGAAGATCCGGAAGGTTTTTATCCACCTATTCCACGCAAAAACGAAATTACAGAAAAAAATAAGCAAGTATTAGAAAAAGCATTATATCCTATTCGTCATATAGAAGGATAATTAGGATTTTTTTAAAAGCTAGAAATGGTAACAGGTCCCTCGTTTTCCTAAAAAAGAGATTTTTCAGAAAATACCTTCTGAAAAACCTCTTTTATTTTTTACCAATTGATCTTCTCTTCTTTATTAGGATCAGAAATGACTATTTCTACCCTTCTATTTTTTTGCCAGTTTTCAACATTATTATTCGGGACAACTGGTCGTGTATCTCCATAACCAACTGCAACAAATCTTTCTGGACTTAAATCATGTTCATCAATTAAATATCGTATAACACTACTTGCTCTCGCTGTTGATAATTCCCAGTTTGATGGGAATTTGCTTGTAGAAATCGGCCTATTATCGGTATGGCCTTCTACTTTTATTAAATTTGGAATCTTTACTAATAGTTTGCCGACTTTATCTAAAAATGGGTGAGCGATAGGTAATATTCCTGCCTCTGCTGTTTCAAATAATACTCTTTCTTCTAAAATAAGCACAATTCCTCGTTCTGTTCTATTAGCGACTATTAAGTCATCAAGGCCGTTCAATGTTAGAAAATCTTGTAATTCTTCTAACAGTTCATCTAACGTATCCGAACTTGAATTATCTTGTTCATTTTCATTGTTGGTTTCTGCATCTGCGTCCTTATTATTAGTAGATTCAAAATCAATACTAAAATCCGTAGGGTGTTCAAATGGTACAGCAGAAGGATAGTAATCAAGTAGATTTACTTGTTTAAATGACTCTGCAACTGCCCTGAATTTAACTACATCGATTTGTGACATCGAAAAAAGTAAGATAAAAAACACTAGAACGAGCATGAACAAATCTGAAAAAGTTACCATCCATTTCGGTGCACCGCTTTCTTGTCTAGGCTTTGTTCTCCTCACTCGTTTCATCGAACATCCTCCTCAATTCCTTCCGTTAGCTCCACCTCTTTTTCTTTTTCTCGTTCTTGATTAGACAAGAAGGCAGATAGTTTCTCTTCCAGAACTTTTGGATTTTGCCCAGATTGCACTCCTAAAACACCTTCAATAATAATTTGACGCAAAAAGATTTCTTTTTCTGTCTTATTTGCAAGTTTATTTGCCATTGGAATAAAAACTAAGTTCGCTAACAATGTACCATATAGTGTCGTCATAATAGCCACAGCCATGTTAGGTCCTAAAGTTTCAGGAGAAGATAAGTTACTAAGCATTAAAACTAGTCCGATTAATGTACCTATCATTCCCCATGATGGTGCAAAATCTCCAGCTTTTTCAATAATGCTTCTTCCCTTTTGATGTCTTTCTTCTAAAGCAGAAATCTCTGCATTCATAATGTCATGGATGACTTCTGGCTCCACACCGTCAACTGCTAATAATACACCTTTTTTCAAAAAAGCATCATCAACATCTTCTAACTCTGCTTCAAGTGCTAACAATCCTTCTCGACGCGCTCTATCGGAGAGTCTTACAAATGTTTCAATTAGTGTAGATAGTTCATTTTCTTCTTTAGAAAAAACAGATTTTATTACATTTGGTACCAATTTTATTTCCTTTAGATTAAACGTAACAAGTAATGCAGCAGTAGTTCCACCTAACACGATGAAAATAGAAGGAAAATGAAGAAATAAAACAATGCTACCAAAATTTGTTGTTGGGTTACTAAATATCCCGAAGAAAATCATTAATAAACCTAATGCAATGCCTATTGGTGTAAAAATATCAAACTTTTTCATGCGCTCTCCCCACTTAATAGCTCAATTGAAGTTAAAGAATAAATAAAAGAGGACAATTTTTATGTTCTTGTCCTCTTTTACTACATATATCGGCATTATTTTTATTTTGTTGAGTGTCTTTTTTCAATTCTATGTGGTAGTACTACTGTATGATCTTCTACTTGTTCTTTGTTCATAAACTTAGTTAATAACCTCATTGCAACTGCACCGATATCATACATTGGCTGCACAACTGTTGTTAATTGTGGGCGAACCATCAAAGCTAATCTTGTATTATCGAAACCAATTACATCTAAATCATCTGGAATAACTAATCCTCTATCTTGAGCACCATGGATAACACCTAATGCCATTTCATCTGTTGCAACATAAATAGCAGTTGGTTTATCTTCGGACTCTAACAATTTTTCAACAGCTTCAATGCCTGAGTCATATGTATAATCACCTTCCAAAATAAAGGCTTCATTATACTCAATTTCTGCTCCAGCTAAAGCACGTTTATAACCTGCTAATTTCATTTCCTTATTTATTGGTTCCTCAAAAGGCCCTGAAACAAAAGCGATTTGTTTATGTCCACTTTCCATTAGCATCGTTACGGCGTCATATGATGCTTGCTCGTAGTCTACTGTTACAGAAGGCACTTTATTATCTTCTACAACTGATGCAGCTAGGACGATTGGAACAGGTGAACGTTCAAATTCAGCTGCCAATTCTTCGGTAATATTTCCACTCATAAACACAATTCCGTCCACTTGTTTTCCAAGCATTGTATTTAATAGATGTAATTCTTTATCAGCGTTTTGGTCGGAATTACTTAGAATGATGTTGTATTTATACATTGTAGCAATATCTTCTATCCCTCTTGCTAATTCAGAGTAGAAAATACTTGAAATATCCGGGATGATAACACCAACTGTTGTTGTTTTCTTGCTTGCTAATCCTCTTGCAACTGCGTTTGGACGGTAGCCCAGTCTCTCAATTGCTTCTAATACTTTTTTTCTAGTTGTCGGTTTTACGTTTGGGTTCCCGTTAACAACACGGGAAACGGTTGCCATTGAAACGTTTGCTTCTCTTGCAACATCATAAATCGTTACTGTCATGAATACGACACTCCTTTTATTTTTTCACATTCCATATATGTCAAGTTAATAATTATGGTAGTTTAATTCTATGGTTTATATCATACGATACTATTTATGTAAGAGCAACGTGTTTACACGCTTTATATATAGTTTACCTAAAATTAATGAATGCAAACTCAATGTCCTTACAGAGTTACTTGTTTTGGAATGCAAACGTGCCGGTTGTGTGACAGCTTTCCGCGGGGGAGGCGGTGAGCCTCCTCGAGCCAAAGGGCTCTGTGGGGTCTCACCAGCCTGGCCTCTCCCGCAGGAGTCAGTCACACAACCGGCACTTGAATATGTTTTTATACATTTTTAGCTCAAAAAACTATTAAATAACTATTTCACATTATTTTTTATATGCATAATGACTACGAAGTTCCGTAATGAATTCGTTAAATTGGTCAATATCCATTTGTTGTGCGGAATCACTTAGAGCAACTGCCGGATCAGGGTGTACTTCTGCCATTACTCCATCAGCACCGATTGCCAAAGCAGCTTTAGCTGCTGGTAACAGTAAATCTCTTCTACCAGTCGAATGAGTTACATCTACAAACACTGGTAGATGTGTTTCTTTCTTTAGAATTGGAACAGCAGAAATATCAAGCGTATTTCTAGTTGCCCTCTCATACGTACGAATTCCTCTTTCACATAGGATAATCTGGTCATTTCCTTGTGCAATAATATATTCAGCAGCATTAACAAATTCATCAATCGTTGCAGCTAAACCACGTTTTAATAAGACTGGCTTTCTCACCGCACCTGCAGCTTTTAGCAATTCAAAGTTTTGCATATTCCTAGCGCCAATTTGAATCACATCTACATAGTCTAAAGCCATTTCGATATCCGCTGGATTTACAATTTCACTAATGACTGCCATATTAAACTCATCGCCGACTTGTTTTAAAATTTTTAACCCTTCAAGACCAAGCCCTTGAAAATCATAAGGAGACGTACGAGGTTTAAAAGCTCCACCTCTTAACAATGTTAAACCTTGAGCTTTTGCTGCTTGAGCAACTTGAGCAACTTGTTCATAGCTTTCAACCGCACAAGGACCAACGATAAAATGTTGGTTGCCATCACCAACTTTTACTCCCTTAATATTAACGATTGTATCTTCTGGCTTTCTTTTTCTAGAAACTAACAACCCTTTTTGCTGTTCTACTTGTTGTAGTACTAAGCCCGCCTTGAAAATTTCTTTAAAAATATGCTGAAGAGTAGCTGTTTCAAATGGTCCATCATTATGTTCTGTAATTAAATCTAGCATTTTTCTTTCTCTTACAGGATCAAATCGATTAACACCTTGTGCCTCTTTTATTTTCCCTATTTCATGAACTAATTTACCACGATCATTTATTAGTTTTAATAATTGTAAATTTATATCCTCCACTTGATCTCTCAAGATGTCTAATTCGTTATGACTCATTGTAAATCTCACCCTTTCATATTTATAACACATCAAAGTTGTGGTACATTTCAATTAGTGTTTATTATAAACGAACGATTTCAGATTGTCACGAAAAAACATTTTATTGCTTTAACGCTTTTTACCGATAAAGTAATGTATGTGTTAGTTGGAAGGAAGGTGCCTTATTATGTCAGAAAGTTCAAGAGTTTTCGCACTAGATATTGGAACTCGTTCTGTCGTTGGCCTCATTTTGGAAAATATAGATGGTAAATACAACGTGTTAGACATAGTCATTCAAGAACATAAAGAAAGAGCAATGCTCGACGGCCAAATTCACGACATTCTTGCTGTTGCTTCGGTTATAAGTGAAGTTAAGCTTATGTTAGAAGCTAGGCATGGAAAACTTTCTAAAGTATGTGTAGCCGCGGCTGGAAGAGCTTTAAAAACAAGAAAAAGTAGTGCCTCAAAAGAGATTTATGGCACTCCTTTATTAAATAAAGACGATATTATTTTCCTAGAGTTATCGGGGGTTCAGGAAGCACAACGTTTACTAATGAGAGAGTATGAGTTTGCAAGTGAAACTCAATATTTTTGTGTTGGATATTCCGTCCTTCACTATTATTTAGATGGAGAAGAAATAGGTAGTTTACTAGATCAGCAAGGGAAAATGGCTACTGTTGATATCATATCGACTTTCCTTCCTAAGGTTGTTGTAGAATCTTTAATTTCTGCCCTGCAACGTGCTGATTTGGAGCTTGAGGCATTGACATTAGAACCAATTGCAGCAATTAACGTATTAATACCTCAAAGTATGAGGAGATTGAATGTTGCATTAATAGATATTGGTGCAGGAACATCCGATATTGCTATTACAAACAACGGTACCGTTACTGCTTATGGAATGGTTCCAATTGCTGGGGACGAAATTACAGAAGGTTTGAGTGATGAATTTTTATTAGATTTCCCTAATGCAGAGACGTTAAAAAGAGAGCTAATTTCTCAAGAAACTGTCCCTTTTACTGATATTCTTGGGTTTCAACAAACGTTAAGCAAATCCGAAATAGTAGATAAAATAAAGCCATATATAGAGAAATTAGCAATAGGCATTACAAAAGAAGTATTAAAACAAAACAATAATAAACCACCTAAAGCAGTCATGTTAGTTGGTGGGGGAAGTTTAACTCCTTTACTTCCATACTACGTTGCAAAACATTTGCAGCTCCCTGAAAATAGAGTCGCTATTAGAGGACTTGACGCCATTCAACTGTTAGATACATCTAGCTTGTTACAACGCGGACCAGAGTTAGTTACACCAATTGGAATTGCGATCGCAGCAAAAGAAAAGCCAATCCACTATGTCTCCGTAACGGTTAATGGTTTATCGATTAGACTTTTTGATGTGAAACAACTAACGATTGGTGATGCATTATTAGCTGCTGGTATTGAATTAAAGAAAATGTACGGAAAACCAGGTTTAGCTCATATGGTTGAATACAATGGAAAGATGATGACATTCCCTGGAGGATTAGGACAACCACCTACTATCATAAAGAATGGGCAACTTACAAACATTCAGTCCTCCATATGTAATAATGATGAAATAACTATTACTAAAGGGGACGATGGATTATCAAAATCAATAAAAGTAAGAGATGTTATAACTGTTGATTTGGCAGACAAGAATATAAAGATAAACGGCGAATCCTTTACCATTTCGCCAGTCTACTTCAAAAATGGCGTCAACGTTTCCATTGATGAAATTGTAACAGATCGCGATAAAATCACCGCTAACTTTCCTTCTACTATATCAGAAGTAGTAGAGGCAACTGGAATGACTAAGTTAGACAATACCATCTATACTGTCTACATTAATAATGAAGAAGTACCTTTTCCAAATTTCTCAACAAAAATATTATGGAACGGCCAACAGGTTACTGGAAATACAACTTTTTCTTCGGGAGATGAAATTATAATTTTACCTATGGATAGCCCAGATGCTTCCTCATTAATACAGGAATTAAAGTTAGTTATGGAAGAAACAATAGAAGTTTTATATAACAACAAGCTAATCACTTTAACACAACCGTTAGTAAAAATTATGCGTAATGGAGAATTATTAAAGGACGACGAAATAATTTCACATGGGGATCATTTGCAACTAACTGAGATAAAGAAGGAGCGATTTATCTTTCAAGACATTTTTAAGTTTGTAGACTTAGATAAGCCGACACAGTTTAAAAAACTTATTATGAAGAAAAATGGTGTAGAGGCAACCTTCTTTGAGCCTATAGCTCATGGGGATTCACTGGAGTTATATTGGGAATAGCAAGACAATGAGGCCAGTTTAAATTGGCCTCATTTTTTATTTTACATTCTCTTGTAATGATGAATATGTAATTTTCCAATGTGATGCATTCCATACTACTTCGCCACCATTAATAAATAAAGCTTGTGGAGATTCATGTTTCACACTGTATTTTTCAGCTATATGATTAGACACGTCCCTTGCTTCCTGAACATGCAAATAGAAACATGCTACATCGTTTTGATCTGCTACAAAATTTTCAAATTCTTCATAAGCAGCATGACTAATAGGACATGTCGTACTGTTTTTTAATAATAAAAAGGTGTCGTTTTTTTCCACAACTTCGTTGAATTCTTCAAGAGTATTTACTTTTACTTTTTCCATTATAGTTTCAACATCCTTCCGGTTAATACACACAAAATAAAGCGGCGAAGTAATCATATCACTTCACCGCATCTTGAATCAAATTATCCGTTTATTTTCTTTTCCACTTCATCAATAGCAGTTTTTGTATCTTCTAATCGTTTTTGTACTTCTTCTGTCATTTCTTCAGATCCACTTTCAATTGCTGAAGCAGCTTCATCAATTATCTCTTGAACTTTTTCTTTAATTTCTTCGGATGCATCTTTCGTTTGCTCTTTTAAGATTTTCACTTTTTCCATTACTTGTTGGGACTGGTCCGTAATAACTTGTGAAAGGTGTTCCGATTTTTCTTTTGCGGTTTGAGCAATCTCATTTGTGTATTGAACAGCTTGTGTTGTCCACTCATCTGTTTTTTCTTTTAAGTGTGTTGCTTGTTCCTGAAGGTCATCGCGTAACTCTTTACCTGATTTAGGGGCTAAAAATAGAGCAGTAGTAGCTCCTACAATTCCACCAATTAACGTACCGATTAAAAAATCTTTCGTATTGATCTCTTTACTCATTGAATATTCCTCCCTTTATTCATTATATTGACGCTTTTTTCTTTCATTCCACTTCTCAACAAGTTCCATGACAACATTTGACCATTGAACAACTTGTGTAACTTTTTCTTGGTTTTTGTCCATTTGAAACGTGACATTATTAGATAACCGTTGAACGGAATGATTAAAACCTTGAATAGATGTTCCAACATCTTTTACTGCGACTACAACAGAGTTTAGCTGTTCAGACTTGTCTTGAATATCTTCCATCAATACATTTGTTTTATGTAATAGTTGTTCTGTTTCTGTTGTAATTCCTTGCATTTGTTTTTCAATTCCACCTAGTGTCCCTGCAACTTGATCTAGCGTGCCTTGTACTGATCTTAGTGTTTTAGAAACATAAATCACTAGTACAAAGAAAGCTATTGCGACAATAAGTGCACTAATGTAAAGTAAATTCACCATGGGCTTTTGACACCTCCTGTTGACATATTAAACTATACCCCATGTACATTATTGTAAACATCTTACCTTATAATTCTATTTTGAACATAAAATACCTTCATAAGAATTTTTTATCATACAAAACATTCTACAATTTCTCCTTTTTCGGTTAAAATAATAGTTGTACGTCATATACTACTAGTTATTCATGAAAAATTCCAGTAAGTAGCATTTTATTTGGTTACTAACCTTGTCTGTTGATTGTAGTGGCAGGAGCTCGCTTTCCGCGGACGGTCTCGTGAGCCTCCTCGGCGCACGGCGCCTGTGGAGGCTCACGAGACGCTCTTCTCCCGCAGGACAAGGACTGCTACGACAGCGGTACATAGCACGAAGAAAATGCGGAGGCATTTTTGAGGAGTCTCGCACCTGCCACTACAATCAACATTAGGTATTAAATTTATGTTTATTTGCAAAAAATTTGCACTTACTAATCATTCAATCACAAAAAGGGAGGAAATAATAATGAAGGATCCTCGTATTCAAACTTTAGCAAAAAATTTAATTAATTATTCCGTACGTCTACAAAAAGGAGAAAAAGTTTTAATTGAAAACTTTGGACTACAAAAGGAACTTGTAACAGCACTAGTTCAAGAAGCATACAAAGCAGGTGGCTATCCATTTGTTTCTTTAAAAGATCACCAAGTTGATCGTGCTTTATTAATGGGGGCACAGGAAGAACAATTTAACATGATTGCTGATTTTGAAGCAAATGTTATGGAAAAAATGGATGCTTACATAGGTTTACGTTCTGGTGATAATATTAACGAACTTGCAGACGTTTCAGATGATAAATTAAAAATTCAAGGAAATACAGTTGGTAAACGCGTGCACCGCGACATACGTGTTCCTAAAACAAAATGGGTTGTATTACGCTATCCGAATGCTTCAATGGCTCAACTTGCGAAAATGAGTACAGAAGCGTTTGAAGACTTTTACTTTGACGTTTGTAACTTAGATTATGGAAAAATGAGCACGGCAATGGATAATCTTGTTGAACTTATGAACAAAACAGATAAAGTCCATATTACTGGAGTAGGAACGGATTTAACATTCTCCATAAAAGATATCCAAGCTATAAAATGTGCTGGTCAAATGAATATACCTGATGGAGAAGTTTATACGGCACCTGTAAAAGATTCAGTTAATGGAACGATTACTTATAACACGCCGTCACCTTATCAAGGTTTTACATTTGAAAATGTAAAGCTGACTTTTAAAGATGGGAAAATTGTTGAGGCAACTTCAAATGATTCAGAACGAATTAACAAAATTTTCGATACGGATGAGGGAGCTCGCTTTATCGGTGAGTTTGCGATTGGAGTAAACCCTTACATCCTTCATCCAATGCAAGACATTTTATTTGATGAGAAAATTGATGGAAGTTTCCATTTTACACCAGGCCAGGCTTATGAAGATACATGGAATGGCAACAGCTCTAACATTCACTGGGATATGGTTATGATTCAACGCCCTGAGTATGGCGGTGGGGAAATTTACTTTGATGAAGTATTAATACGAAAAGATGGTCGTTTCGTTTTACCTGAATTAGAGTGTTTAAATCCAGAAAATTTAAAATAATTTTGACAGCCCCGTTTAACTAAAAGTTTGGCGGGGATTTTTTACGAAAAGCTATGTTAAATCTTAGTGTTGCTATTTAAAAACTAACCTGTTGATTTCCGTGCAAGGCTGAGACTCCTGCGGGAAAAGCAGGGAGCGGGAGACCCCACAGGCGCTTGCGCCGAGGAGGCTCCCGGCCTGCCCGCGGAAAGCGAAGCCTTGCACGGAAATCAACAGTGGCCTTTAACATACCCTAACGAAAAAATACCCTCCCCACGCACTGTAGAGAGAGTACTTTCCCATTGATTCTATAATTGAGCCTCAAATGCTTGCTGGAATTTTTGAATGTCTCCAGCACCCATAAAAATAATAACGCTATTATCGTGCTTATTTAACACTTTAATATTATCTTCAGAAATAGTTGCACTGTTTTCAATCTTATCTTTTAAATCATTAATAGATAGCTTACCTTGATTTTCCCTTGCCGAACCAAAAATATCACATAAATAGACGTAATCTGCTTTACTTAACGTCTCAGCAAATTCATTTAAGAAAGTTTGTGTTCTACTATACGTGTGTGGCTGAAAGACTGCGATAATATCCTTTTCTGGATACTTTTGTCTCGCTGCTTGTATAGTTGCGCGTATTTCAGTTGGATGATGTGCATAGTCGTCAATTAACACTTGATCTCCAACTATTTTTTGAGAAAACCTTCTTTTAACTCCATTAAAAGTAAGCAATCTATCCTGAATAACCTCTACACTTATACCTTCATAATGGCATAGTGCTATTACAGCTAACGCATTTAAGATGTTATGATCTCCATAACCAGTTATGGAAAATGTCGCATAAGGATTGTTACGTACAAATACATCAAAAGTGGTTCCTGCCGTTGATTTTTCAATAGAACGAGCTTGGAAGTCATTTTCTTCTCCAAAACCATAATAAATCACTGGAACTTTTGCTTGTATTTTTTGAAGATGTTCATCATCTCCACATGCAATGATTCCTTTTTTAACTTGTAGTGCCATGTCTTGAAAGGCACTAAATACATCATCTACACTATGGAAATAATCAGGGTGATCAAAATCAATGTTTGTCATGATGCAATAGTCTGGATGATAGGATAAGAAATGCCTTCTATATTCGCATGCTTCAAAAGCAAAATATTGACTATCTTCTTGTCCTTTACCAGTTCCATCTCCAATTAAATAGGATGTAGGCGCAGCTCCTTGTATTACATGAGCTAACAATCCAGTTGTAGATGTTTTTCCGTGTGCACCAGTAACAGCAACACTCGTAAACTTTTCCATCAACTGTCCTAAAAATTGATGATAACGAATAACTTGTAAACCATGTTCTTTTGCAGTAACTATTTCTTCATGTGTATCTGGGAATGCATTCCCAGCAATAACAATCATATCTTCTTTAATATTGTCCGGATCAAAAGGTAAAATACTGATTCCTTTTTCTTCTAACCCTTTTTGTGTAAAAAATGTTTTTTCTAAATCCGAACCTTGAACATGTAATTTCATATCATGAAGAATGTGTGCTAAAGCACTCATTCCCGTCCCTTTTATACCAACAAAATGATAAATGGTCATGCATAGAACCTCCAACATTTATCTGAGTTGAAAACAACTCATCTATCTACTTTTTTTAAAACAATTTTATCCAAGTTATTATCTATGTACATAGTATATGAAGAATGCCTAAATATGCTATTGTAAAAGCGGCAGACGTTTTCTTACAAGCACTTTCTTTTGTATGCCCAACTTTCCCATACATTCAAACACTTTTTTGTCATTCCATACTATTCTTATTCAACATCATAGCTAACTTATTACAATCTTGCTTTCCAACATCATAAAATTATAGCATTAATGCAACTATAACTCCATGAAAATAAAAAGCTTAATAGTACTTTAATATTTTTATTCGTTTTAGTTTTTACGAAACTGCTTAAGATTACACCTATTTAGGATAAAGTTCAAAAAATTAAAAGCTGACAGAAGAGTATTATCTATCAGCTTAAAGACATTATATGAATAACTTAATAGGTTTTAGTCTACTTTTTCCAGACGCGGATTAAAGCGATATTTTCGCCCTGCTTTCGCTTGTGGTTTTCCGTCTAACATAACGTTGTCTCCAGTGAATCCAACATGGATTTTCAGTAAACTGCTACCTACTCCATAAATATCAACTGGAACTTCTTGTTCTTCAAACTCTTTAATTCTACTTTCGTTAAATCCACCACTTACGACAATCTTCACATGTTGAAAACCTTCTTCGTCAAGCGCTTTACGAAGAGCAAATATTAATGGAGCATTGACTCCACGCGGGTCAAAAGTTCCAAGAACGTCTTGGTTTCTAATGAAGTATTGATCAATCATCGTTTTCGATGTATCAACTCTTACACCCTTTAATTCTGTTCCATATTCTCTTGCTACTTTCAGAGCATCTGTAATGACATCGTTATTATAGTCAACCAATACTAGTAAGTCGTCTTCTGGGAATGTTTCTTTATATGCTTTAGTTGCTGCTACTACATCACCGTTAAACAATTGAATGAGGGCGTGAGGCATTGTGCCCATTCCCTTTTTGCCCCACCATTCATTCATAGCATGTGTTGCCTGTGCAGTTGACCCACCAATATGTGCTGCATAACCGTCACCAGATTGTTGGGTAAAATGGTCGTCACGGTCTCCCATAAAAATGACTGGTTTCTCACCTGCTGCTTTGACAACATTGTATACATTCGTAGAAACAGATGTTCTCCGAGCTAATATACCATCAATGACTCCTTCTAAGTATCCGAAGTTTTGGTACGGCCCAGTTATCGTTAGCACTGTTTCAAATGGACTGATTTTATCTCCATCTTTTAACGAATAAATTTCTAAAGAATCTGGATCATCAGCAAATGTTTTAATTAGTGCAATCACTTCATCTGTACCACATAGGACAGCATGGTTTTTCTGAAAAAATTGCATGGTTACAACATTATTCGGTTTCGTAGCTTTGACGATTTCACGAGTTTTTAGAAAATAAACCGCTGAGAACCATCCTTCTTTGACTCTTTCGTCAAATTTGAATGTGTTGTTTGTTAAGCGTTTTATTTTTCCATGTAGTTTAAGTTCTATTTCCTTCATCCTATTAAAGCTCCTTACGTCACCAATTATTTTTCTACCAACTATAATATATAAGTAAGAGGTACTTTACAACTATACTTTGTTATTAGAGGCTGTTGATTTCCGCTCATGTCTCCGCTTTCCGCGGGCGGTAAATAGGAAGGTTATTTTCACTGACGTGAAAAAACCTACTCCTCGGCGAAAGCGCCTGTGGGGTCTCCCGCTCCCCGCTTCTCCCGCAGGAGTCTGCGACATGCGCTCCAATCAACATCTAGATTGAATATATAAGTTAATAATAATGTTTTACAAAGTATAGCAATAAATAAATTGGGGCGAAAATAATTGAAAAATAATACTTTAATTATTCATTTGTTACCTTATTATGCAACTCACGCTCGGAAATTAGTACATCTCTTGCTTTACTTCCGTTTGCACCAGTAATTATTCCGTTTGCTTCCATCATATCAATTAGGCGAGCTGCTCGATTATAACCAATTCTGAATTTCCTTTGAAGGCTTGAGGTTGAAGCTGTAGTTTGTTCTACGACAAATTCACAAGCTTCATAAAACAAGTCGTCTTCTTCCTCCTGAACTTTTAGCTCTTGTAAAAGTTCTTCTTGTTGAAATAGGTAGTTTGGCTTTTGTTGTTGTTTCACATGCTCTACAATACGTTCCATCTCTTCATCACTAACAAAGTTACCTTGAACACGTCTAGGCTTTGTCGCCCCATTCTCTAAAAGCAACATATCTCCTCTTCCAAGCAACCTCTCCGCTCCACCAATATCAATTATCGTTCGCGAATCTACTTGTGAGGAAACAGAAAAAGCAATTCTAGTTGGAACGTTAGCTTTAATTAAACCAGTAATAACATCTACGGATGGCCTTTGAGTAGCAATAAGTAAGTGAATTCCACATGCCCTAGCCTTCTGAGCGATTCTACAAATGGATTCCTCTACATCACCAGGAGCCATCATCATTAAATCTGCAAGCTCATCAATAATAATAACTAAATATGGTAGCTTTTCTTGATTATGAGATAGTGCTTTTTCGTTAAACCTAGCAATATCTCTTACTTGTGCATGAACAAACAATTCATATCTTCTTTCCATTTCTTCCACTGCCCATTTAAGCGCAGCAGTAGCCGCTTTTACATCTGTTATTACAGGACTGACTAAGTGCGGAATATGATTGTATGGTGTTAACTCTACCATTTTTGGATCAATTAATAATAGTTTTACTTCATCTGGTCTCGCTTTATATAACAAGCTAATAATAATGGAGTTTACGCAAACACTTTTCCCTGATCCTGTCGCTCCTGCAATTAGTCCATGTGGCATCTTTTGTAAATCTAAAACAACCGGGCTACCAGCAATATCAAGTCCTAAAGCAACAGCTAATGGTGATGGATTTTGAATAAATGATGGATGTCTTACAATTTCTCTCAGCACTACAGGTTGACTAACTCTATTAGGCACTTCGATTCCAATCGTATTTTTTCCAGGTATAGGTGCTTCCATGCGAATGTCCTTTGCCGCAAGACTTAATTTTATATCATCACTTAGATTGGTTATTTTATTTACTTTAACACCAGGCTCGGGGTGTACTTCGAATTGAGTTACACTAGGTCCTTGTGTTGCATTGACAACTGTTGCACCAACTTTAAAATGATGTAAGGTTTCATTCAGCAATCTTCGTTGTTCTTCCACCCACTCATCGTTATCGTCTGCTCTCTTAATAGGAGGATTTAACAATGTAATAGTCGGTAGTTTGTAAGTAGACTCATTCATGCTCGGAGATTGTTGTTCTACTTTCTTCTTCTCTAACATACGTCTATCTTGTTTTAACATCAACACGTTGTAAGGAATAGGTGAGCGTTTTCGTTCTTCCCTTTGTCTATTGCTTACTGTTTGGTTCTTTGAATCTATTTCTCTATTATTATTATTAGAACTAGTAGTAGTAACTAAGGTGATTTCTTCTTCCTGTTGTACTATTTCCGCTTCATCCATTTCACTTATCTCTGCCACTTCTACTACTTCAATAAGTTCATGAGAATCACTATTTTCATCATAAAAATTATTCTCTTCTAATTCGACCGAAGTATCTTCCACTTTTAAAAGCACTTCATTTGTCTCTTTTTCCTCCTCTATAAATGTTTGTTGTTCTATTCCGTCCGTATCGACAACAAAAGTTGGCTGCCAGTTGCTTTTTAATTCAAACTCAGGTATAGCATCTAGCTCTATTTGCTTTTTTCGCCTATTGAAGCCATACACAGGGGATGGTACCTCTGTCGGATAAAATGGTCTTTTTTTCAATGCTTGTGCTTTTAACGCTTTTTCCCACTGGTTTTCTTCTAATGGTTTTTCTATTAATGGTACACTTTCTTCTTTTTCTTGTTCTTTGTTTCTTTTACTTGTATTGTTTTTCTTGTTAAATGTAGTCTCATTATTTCTTTCATTATTTCTTCTAATTCTTTTAGGTGGCTTTTGTTTTGTTTCTTGCAACACAGGAAATAGATCCGACTTTTCAGGATATTGGTATTTTACTTTTGTTTTAATATCTATTGATTCGATTGGGCTTTCTGCTTCTACTGAATTACTAGAAGTTTTACGTACCTCTTGTTCATTTTCTTCCTTCCATAAAGAACGAACTTTATCTAACCATTTCAACATACATCACACTTTCTATAATCTTTTGAAAAAACCACTAGAAAAAGATCTAGTGGCATTTTATTATTACTCATTTTCTTCCGTATCTTTTTCTACTTTAATATTTCCTAAAATAAAAATAGGTTCTAATTTACCTTCTTCATATAAGAATGATAAAGCAGTGATTGGTACTTTTCCGTTAACGAAAAATCCCATTGTCATTTGAGCCAATATATCATAACCTGTTTTGTTTTCAATATCACCGATAATTAATACGTCTTGGTGAGGAACAGAAATCGTCATAGTTCCCTTAACACTTTGTTTCATGTGCTGTAAAAATGACTCATTTAAAATTCTACTAGCATCATAACCGTCTTTAGTGTTTAAGAAATAATAAGAGTTTCCAGCGACACGATCTTCTTTCATCTCTGTTGAAAGCGAACGGACATTGAACATGGCCATTTCTCTTATTGTTTCATTTGTTAAATCCTCTTTAGCAGCCATACGTTCATCGATAAGACGGTAAGTACTTCCAAGGTCTATAGCATAGTAGACTCTAGTTTCAGCAGTATGGTCATCATAAACCAACGAAACATCATCACTATTTACTATCGGAAAAGAAGTGGAACGAATAACAGGGAAGATGTGGCGTTCCTGTCCATTTAGCGTTATTTGCTTTCTCATACTTGTTAAAGTTTCTTGTACATAGTATACGTACTCTTCTACTGCTTTCTGGCCATTCTGTTCGTATTTTGCAATTAGACCAGAAAGTGAAATAGTAATTCCTTTACTAGAATTTTTATCTTCTACCCTCACAGAGTCTTTCTCTCTTTCATATGTAAATATCCAGTTAGGATGGTCTAAACTCTCTTGCAACAGTTTCTTCATTTTTAAACTTGTCATTTTGGTCAAGGTTGTTTCCCCTTTCCATTTCTTAATTGCTACATTTATTTCCAAAAAACATACAAATAAACACGCATACTATATTGTACAATAAAGTTGATTTAATAAGAAGGAAAAAGAAACCTGCTATAGACGCTTCCTTACTTTTTTATTTTTACAATCAATGTAGACAACCTATTTTTCTCTTGTTAAATAATTTGCACTAGGTTTTTTAACCAAACATTTAAACAAGTGGTATCAAGTCCTATTTTTTAAAATTTTATTAGATGACTTATTTCCTCTTTATTCTTCTAGGCATATATTCAATAGGGTAAAATCCATATTTTTATTAATTTAATTTTCGGTTCCCCATCTCTAGTAATTTTTATCTAGTAAATTACTATATGTAAAAAATACCTATATTCTCAATTTATGTTAATCCATCAATGCTTTTAGCCTTACTCCACAAAATTACTTTAGACTCTCATCCATTTCTTTATCCCTATGACAAAAAACGAGCTGTACGACGTTCCTATCATTTTTAGAATATTCAGAAATATTAATTGTTTTTTCGACATTTTTTTTTCACATTGTTTAATACGCTTTACTTGTCACCACGACTTTTACATAAGCCTACTTAGCTGAAAAGCATTAAGGCATACTCTTTTATCCTATTGATAAATAGAGTAAAGGTCAGACAAATACAACGGTGGAAGGAGGGTTTTTCATAGCTTTTCATATCTATTAAAACAAAGGGGATGGGTAAATGAAGTGTCGAACGAAAAAAGTTTTTTCTAAATTTTTACTAGTAGCAATGTGTTTCATGCTAATTGTACCAAGCTTTTTGGCAAGTAATGCATCAGCTCGATCAAAAGGGGCTAGCACTTCCTTTTCGACGGATGCAAAAGAAGCAGCTGCTAATAAAATTAGCAATAAACTCCAAAGTGAGTTTTCAAAAGATGAAATGGTTACATTCCTTGTAAAGTTCAAGGATCAAGTAGATACAATGGAAGTAGCAGCTGAAATGGAGAAAAAAGCACAACTTCAAAAAAACACTCCAGCTCAAACTACTTTAATGAAACGTCATGCAATTGTTTCTGAGCTTCGAGCTACAGCAATTGAAACTCAGGCAAATGCTCTTTCTTACTTAGAAAAAGCAGAAGCAAAAGGAATTGCTAAAGATGTTCAATCTTTCTTCATTGTTAACGGTCTTGCAGTGACTGCTACTAAAGAAGTAATGGAACAATTAGCAGCATTTCCTGAAGTAGAAAAAATCACGCCAAATGAAGAAGTAGAATTATATCCAGCAATTGAATCACCTACTGCATCGGTTGGAGTTGAGGCAGATGTTCCTGAGCCTTCATCCGAAAATGTAGAGTGGAATATTCAACAAGTAGGAGCTCCACAAGCTTGGGAAATGGGTGTTGACGGGCAAGGTGCTGTTGTAGCAATAATGGACACTGGTGTTCAATGGAATCACCCAGCATTAATGCACCAATATCGTGGATTTGATCCTAACAATCCTAACAGTCCATCTCACGCTTACAACTTCTTTGATGCTGTTAACGGTCAATCAGCTTCTTACGATGACCATGGTCATGGTACACACGTAGCTGGTACAGCTGTTGGCGGAGAGCAAAACGGCACGAATAAAGTTGGTGTTGCTCCTGGCGCAAAATGGATAGGAGTAAAGATTTTAGCTGCATCTGGTGGAGGAACTCAAGCTCAGATTTTAGCAGGAGCTCAATGGTTACTAGCTCCAACTGATGCAAATGGTACACCAAATCCAGCTATGGCTCCTGATATTGTAAACAACTCTTGGGGTGGCGGTGCTGGAATGAACGAATGGTTCCGTCCTATGGTGCAAGCATGGAAAGCAGCGGACATCTATCCTGTATTCGCAGCTGGAAATACAACAGCAACTAACCCTGGTGGTCCTGGATCTGTAGCCGTTCCAGCAAACTACCCTGAGTCATACGCAGTTGGTGCAACTGACGTTAACATGAACTTAGGTAGCTTCTCTTTACAAGGTCCTTCTCCATATGGAGAAATGAAACCAAATGTTTCTGCTCCTGGTGTAAGTATCCGATCTTCAACCCCCGGAAGTGGATATACTGGTGGATGGAACGGTACTTCCATGGCTGCTCCACACGTAGCTGGTGCAGTTGCATTATTAAAACAAGTAAATGCTTCTCTATCCATTGATGAGATTGCAGAAATTTTAGAAACAACAGCAACTCCAAGAACTAACTCTCAATACCCTGAAGCACCAAACAACGGCTTCGGTCATGGGATTATTAATGTACATGATGCTGTTTCTTCGATTATCTCTGGATTAGGAAAAATTAAAGGGCAAGTTGCAAAAGATGGTGAAGATAACGAACCTCCGACTTTCGAACATGCAGCACCTTCTGAAACATACGCTGGCATGACTTTACCTTTAAGCATTAACGTACAAGATAACGTAAGTATTTCTGCTGTAACATTACAGTATGAAAATCAAGATGGCCAATGGGTAGATGTTGCTGCTACTCGTACTTCTGGTACGTACAATAACGCTACTTTCCGTGCAGCTATTTCTGGTGAAGACATTGCAGTACCAAGTGTATCTTACCGATTCCACATCGTTGATTTTGGTGGAAACGAAGTAACAACAGATACTTATGAAGTAAGTGTTCAACCAGGTATTTCTATCGGATATTTCCAAGACTTTGAGTCTGATCCAGTTGGTTGGTATTCTTTCGGTAACAACAACAGCTGGGAGTGGGGAGTTCCTACAAGCGGTCCTAATGGTGCATTTTCTGGCGAAAAAGTATATGCAACAAACTTAGCTGGTAACTATGCGAACAATGCGAACATGACGCTAGTAATGCCTCCAGTAGAATTACCTGCAAACAGTCCAGCTTATTTACAATATAAGAGTTGGCATAACCTAGAAACTCGTTGGGATTTCGGTCATGTGTTTGTTTCGACTGACGGCGGAGATTCTTGGACTCAAGCATATCGTTTTGATGATGTAACAAATGGATGGGTTGACCGTGAAGTTGACTTATCACAATATGCTGGTCAAACTATTTTAATTGGATTCAACGTAACAACCGATGGTAGTGTTGTACGTGTAGGTTGGTATTTAGATGACGTTCATTTAGCTGATGAGTCACTTAACTTATCTAGTACACATGTAAATGCTACACCTGATAAATCAGTTGCAGCAAAAGAATTAAAAGTAGATCCTAGCAAGATTGTTCCTGCTGGTTCACTTCAAGAATTTAAGGAAGTAAAAGTAAATGAATATCATCCAAACGTACTTCCGCTTGGTGCAACAGTAACGGTAGTGGAATCTAACCGTTCTATTCAAACAAATCCTGCTAATGGCTATTACGAGCTGTTACATGCTGCTGGAGAATATACGGTAAGAGCTGAAGCTTACGGTTATCATTCAGCTGAACAAACTGTTGATATCCCAGCTGATGGTGAAGCAGTTGCTAACTTTGTACTTGAAGAATTAGCTCAAGGTACAGTAAGTGGTACAATCACAAACAGTGCTACTGGTCAACCTGTTACAAACGCAACGCTTCTTCTTGTAGAAGATGCAGCAGTTGCTCCAGTAACTACTGATGAAAATGGGCATTTCTCCATCACTGCTTATGAAGGAGATTACACGTTACGTATTATGGCTCCTTCTTACTACAGTGAAACAATCGAGGTAACAGTTTCTGGTGACACAGAGCTTAACTTAGAATTAAGACCATTTATCGGATACCCTGGTGAAATTGGTTACGATGATGGAACAGCAGAAAATGCACGTGCATTCTTTGATGCTGGTAACGGTTGGGCTGTAAAAATGTCTTTACCTGAAAATCAAGATCAAGCTCTTGTAGCTGGTGGATTATTCCGATTCTGGGATACTTCATGGCCAACTCCTGGTGGAACAGCATTTAAAGTAGCTGTATACGATGCAACTGGTCCAGATGGAGCACCAGGTCAGAGACTAGCTGGTCCAATTGACGCAATTGCGCAACGTGATGGCGGATGGACAGAAGTTGATTTATCTGAATTAGGTATCATCGTAGAACAAGACTTCTACATGGTATATATACAAGCGAATCCAAATCCTAATGCACCTGGTTTAGGTACAGATGAAAACGGACCAAATGCAGGTCGTAGCTGGCAATATGTTGGCGGTGCATGGTCACCTGCTCCTGCGGCAGAAGGTAACTATATGATTCGCGCTATCGTTAATTACGAAGTAACAGCACCAGCTATTACTTCTCCTAGTGATGAAACTTACACTAGCAATGAGAATGTTACAGTAGAAGGTAAAGCTGCTCCGACTACAACTGTTCACTTATTCAATAATGGTGAAGAAGTTGGTACAACAACAGCTACAGAAGCTGGAACATTTACAATTGATACAACATTAACAGAAGGTACAAACACGTTCACAGCTAAAGCTTCTACAGATAGCGGAATAACAGACGAATCCGCACCAGTTACAGTTGTTTTAGATCAACATGCTCCTGAGCTAGCAATTACAAGCCCAGAGAATGGAGATAAAACAAATCGTGAAACAGTTACAGTTACAGGTACTGTAGCAGATACAAACTTAGATTCTGTGAAAGTGAACGGTCAAAACGTAACTGTTACAGATGGTTCTTTCTCTCACCGAGTAATGCTTGAAAATGGGGAAAACCATATTGTAGTAGTTGCGTTAGACAAAGCAGGTAACTCCTCTACGGAAAGTGTAGTAGTATACGCAAACTACGATGCACCAGAAATTTCTAATGTCAAACCTGATCAAGACGTTCACTTAAATGCAGGTCAGACGGTAAAAATTGAGTTAACTAGTGAGCCAGGATTACAAGCATCTTTTACAATCCGCATGCCGCTAACTAACTTAGGTAGTGAGGTCGAAGTTGCAAATGCGATGGAATTACCATTAGTTGAAACATCTCCTGGTAATTACGAAGGTTACTGGACAGCAACTTCAAGTGTCGTTGCAGAAGGCGCTGAAATTGAAGTGAAAGTGGCTGATGAATACGGTAACGTTACACGTCAAATTGCTGATGGAAAGCTATTCATCAATGTAGGTAGTGATAATGACGGCCCTGGAAAGCCAGATAAACCTGGAAAACCAGATAAGCCAGGTAAAGGGAACGGACGAAACTAATACAAAAAAAGGCTTAGTGGCCACTCGTGGCTAACTAAGTCTTTTTTTTCATTATAATGATTGTAAAAACGATTCAATTTCTTGTTGCGTTTTACGGTCTTTGCTTACAAAGCGCCCTGCCTCTTCTCCACCTTTAAAAGCTACAAAGCTTGGGATACCAAAGACACTTAACTCACTACATAAATCAATAAATTCATCGCGATCTACATATAAAAATTTATATTGAGAGAACTTTTCCATGATTTCAGGTAATACTGGCTCAATTATCACACAATCTGGACACCAGCTTGCAGAGAACATAAGTACTACATTTTCCGTTTCTTTTAATGTATGAAATTGCTCCATTGATTGTAATTTTTCCATTCTTCCTTATCCCCCTAAATTAATTTTCATGTCGCCATCTTTAATGTAAGATTTTTTCCTCATCCATTCGGATATGATTAAACTTATCACAGCAGGACCAACAATGTGAAGCATCAACACTTGTAAGAATACAGCGGTTGTAAACCCCATCGCATTGAACGTCATTATTTGGCCAACAAAGCCACTCGTACCCATTCCAGCACCAGCTGCAATGTTCGTCATTGAAAACAATGCAATTCCAATTGGAGCTAAAATAGCACCTGCTACTGTTGGCGGTATTAAAATGAGTGGATTTCTAATAATATTAGGGACTTGTAACATAGACGTACCGATTCCTAATGCAAACAATCCAGAAACTTTGTTGTCTCTATAACTACTCACTGCAAAGCCAACCATTTGAGCTGCACATCCGATCGTAGCTGCTCCAGCTGCCAACCCTTCAAGTCCCAACATTAACGCAATGGCTACACTTGAGATTGGTGCAGTTAAAGCTAATCCCATTAACACAGCAACTATCACACCCATTATAATAGGTTGTTGTTCTGTTGCCCACATAATAACTTCTCCGAAATATTGTAATCCAGTACTGATTGGTGGTCCAATAAATGTACCAACTAAAAATCCAACAAATATAGTTACGAATGGGGTTATGATAATATCAACCTTTGTTTCTTTAGAAACAAGCTTCCCAAATTCTGTCGCTAAAAGAGCCGCAATAAAACTACCTGCTGGTCCACCAAGTGGCGCGCCAGCTGCCCCTGCTACTAGTGCAGAAAAAATTACTAATGGAGGTGCTTTAAGTCCAAAAGCTACCGCAACACCTATACCTGGTCCCATCAACCCCATGGCTAGTACACCCATGTCTTGAAAATATGTACCAATAGTAAAGAAATTAGGAATTAACTGAAGCTGTTCCCCAATTGTTTTAATAATTAAGCCGATAATTAAAGTTGAAAACAACCCTAAAGCCATGAAAGATAAACCATCAATCAAATAAACTTTTGGAGATAAAGTAACACCTTTTTTAGTAAAAAATCTTTTCAAATAATTTCATCTCCTTTCTAACTTAATAATAGCCTATATTCTACCGATATCAATATTACAAGGCTACACAATAAAAATATTTTATTGAGAAATACGTAGAATTATGTCTATAATTGTCTTAAAATATCAGATAATTATCAAAATACATATAATTCGAATTTAGTCGATTTATTATGGGGGTGCAGAATGAAAACAATTAGAGGAAGAGTAAGATTTATTTTAGCAACTGCAATTGCTGGTTTGGTAATCGTGCTATTATGTAACTTTTTATTTTATTTTATTCAGTCAAATGCTAAACAACAAGAAGTTGCGCTACTAGAAACCGTTAATGGCAGTAAAGAAATTAAATTTTCATTTGCTGAAACTAGACGATTTGAGCAAGAATTTTTACGTCAGCCTACCGATGGAACTGCAGAAAAAATTAAAGAAACAGCTGCTTCCATCAATGACATGTCTCAAACATTGTCAACTAATTTTACGGATCAAGAGGAAATTTTAGGTCAATTCCAGCAAATTGAACGAGCAACAAATACATATATTGCTGAATTCGAAGAGTTAGAAAGCTTGTACCGCGAGATAGGCTTTAGCGAGTTTCAAGGTTTGAGAGGAGAAATTACGAGCTTAGCTAGAAACTTGACTGCTAACACTAGAGGTTTGAGTGATCCAGAAATGGATGAACTCCTAACAAATATTCGTTTATATGAACAACAATATTTAACTTTACGTCATGACACTATTTTTAGAGACTTTACAAATGCAACGAACACTTTTAGGCAGTTGCTAACAGAAGGTGATTATTCGGAATCTAATAAATCTACTATTGTTCGATTATTTGATCCTTATGTAGAATCCATGAAAACTATTCAGGATAACTACATGCAATCTTCTAGTTTAATTCGTAATTTTGAACAGATTAGTACAACAGTAGAATTAAGTGTGAGTAGAGTGGAAGATAGTATTTCTACCCTACAACAAGAAATTCAAACGGAACTAAACAATACTTTACAAACAACAATGCTTGCCACAGTTATTTTAAGTATTATCATTTTAATTTTCTTAACGATTATCGGTTACTTTTTAAATAGAAATATATATCGTTCTATTAAGTCATTAAAAGAAGGCGCATCGAAAATAGGAGAAGGCAACTTTGCCCACCGTGTGCCTATTACAACGAAAGATGAAATGGCGGAACTCGGCGAAACTTTTAATAAAATGGCGGAAAAGATGCAATTATCTCTAATTAAAGTAATGGATGCAACAGATATGCTCCATTCTTCGTCTCAAAATTTGGCGGCTATTTCGGAGGAAACGACAGCACAATCAACAGAAGTGAATGAAGCGATAAAACAAGTTGCCATTGGATCAAGTGATCAAGCAAGACATTTAGAAGAAAGTAATGATATTTTACAGCATGTACAAAGAGCTATAAATGAGACGATGAGATTAACGCTTGTTATTAAAGAAAAAGCTGGACAGGCGCAGTTACAAGGTGAAGAAGGATTAGGTATTGTTCAAGAACTTAAGGCCTCATCGAATCAATTCTTACAATTAGCAAATCATTTAACGGAACAAGTTCAAACAGCAACAAATCAATCACAACAAATCAGCTCTATTGTTGGTACCATACAAGAAATTGCAGAAAATACTGACCTACTAGCATTAAATGCAGCCATTGAATCAGCTAGAGCTGGTGAAGCTGGTAGAGGTTTTGCTGTAGTAGCTCAAGAAGTCCGCAAGCTAGCAGAACGTTCCAAAGCGGAAGCATTATCAATTAAAAAGCTAGTTTCTACTATGGGATCACAAATGACAAAACTATCAAAAGAGGCGGAACAGTTCAGCGAGTACCGAAACTTACAAGAAAAATCAGTGGAAGTGACTCAACAATCTTTCGTATCCATTGCTTCTAATGTAAAAGAAATACATGGAAAAGTCGAAGAAGTAGAACAATCTATGAATGCAGTTCATGTAGCAAACAACTCTTTAACAGAAAAAATCTCAGAAGTTCAATACATTTCAGAAGAAGCAGCAGCAACTTCCGAACAAGTAAGCGCTTCAAGTGAACATCAAATTGTTGCAATAGAACAAGTGAACTATGCAGCGATCTCGTTAACTGATATTGCAAATGAATTACAAGATGAAGTTAGTCAGTTCATTGTAAAAGAAGAAATGTCATTTGAAAACTCAGAAGAAAAAGAACCAATTATTTCGGAAGAAGAACTAACGTTTGAAGATAATGAAGCTACAGATGAAAGTGTAGAAGATAACAATATGGAGGAAGAAATTCTTCATACAGAAAAAGATTCGGAAGAACACTACCAGAAATAGAAAAAGGAGACCAATAGTTTAACTACTGGTCTCCTCTTTTTTGTAAGCTTTGATTATAAAATGGATCCTTATTGTTTAATGTTAACCGAATTAATAATATCTATCATATCTTGAACGCTTTGTTTCATATTTGCAGCAGATGTGATGGTAGTCATCTTCATTCCGCCGATACCAACTATTACTTCGTAAGTCTGTTCACTAGGCCCATTGTCTACTATAAAGAATATAAAGTGTTCCTCATTGTTTAATTGTTTATTAACAATAGGATCTTCATAAAAACCTAGTGTTGTTTCATATACAACAACAGATGAAACAGATTCTAAAGGATTAACAAATAAAATGTATGTTTGATCATTATTTTCAATGACAATATTGTTATTTACTTCACTTTCAATGGTAAATGCAGATGGTAGATAATAAGAGATGTTTTCTGTTTCTGTATTAGCTTCTTTCGTTTCTTCAGCTAATGAAGACTCAACAATTTGAATAGAAGCATCAACCGCTTCTTGTTCAGTTATACTACAACCAGCTAAAGAGATTATTATTAATGAAAATAATGATAAATATAATATTTTATGTATGAAGCTATTCTTATTCAACAATACTTCCACTCCTTAGTACATTTCTACTATCTTTCTTTAATACTATCATAACTATCAATGTATAGTGTGACAACATATTTTAAAAATTTACTTAATTCTTTTTCTTATGTTAAAATTTGATAGTTGAATACTTTTTATTCAGAATCTAAGGAGGCGTGTGAGCAGATGAACTTAACCGTATACTTAGCAGGAGAAATTCATACAAATTGGCGTGAGGAATTAAAAGAAAAAACGAAGGCATTAAACTTTGATATCCGATTCGTTGGTCCTATGACAGACCACGATAAATCGGATAATATTGGGGAAATGATCTTAGGAGAGCAACCAAACCCAGTTGCAAAAGATGAGGCCGCATCTAAAATTAACAATGTAAGAACACAAATACTTATGCAAAAATCAGATTTAGTCATTGCTTTGTTCGGTGAAAAATATAAACAGTGGAACACTGCTATGGATGCTAGTACTGCTATAACGATGAATAAACCACTTATCTTAATAAGGCCAGAAAATTTACACCATCCATTAAAAGAACTTTCTAACAAAGCAAATGTTACAGTAGAAACTGTTGATCAAGCATTAAAGGTTTTACATTATATCTTTGAATAAGAAAAAATAAAACAGAGCTTGGGATAAAACTAATTCTCATTCTTAAATAAAATACTAATGTAACTTACCTTTTAAATACCGCAGATGATTGGAGCGCAAGCCTTCGCTTTCCGCGGGCGGTAAAAAGGTAGGTTATTTTCACTGTCGTGAAAAAACCTACTCCTCTGCGCAAGCGCCTGTGGGGTCTCACTTAACACGCTTTCCCGCAGGAGTCTTCGGCTTGCACTCCAATCATCTGCTGGAAAGTTAAGAATGTAAAATTCCATTTTGAAAAATTTAAAAAATCCGAAAAACCCTCGATTTATTAGGGTTAATGTTCGGATTTTACTTATATTAATTTAGTTTTGGCTCAGCCTCGTTTTATTAAATTGCCATTGTCCAATCAACAATTTACATACATGTTCAAACATTTCAATTCGGTTTATTGCTCCATTAGTAAAAATACCAACTGCACCTTCTTTTTTACTAATATCATTTCGATTGCAAAAATCATTCATAATTTGCCCAAGTTCTCTTCCACCTTTAAGCTCCGCTTGAAAATGGTCAGGCAATGGTATTCTTGCTCCACTCGCCAAAAATACGTTTCCTTCCTTATCTACTAACGCACCCCAATTACAAACAATTAACTGTTCATTTACTATATCAATACCACCTTCAAGTCCAATCGCAAAAACAGTCTCATCTTCAGTTGAGCAGTTAAACGCTCTATTTTTAGCGCCTTGTAACGTTTCCGAATCCGTCATAGGCTGAGCTGAAACTCCAGACTCGACTTCTTTTCCAATCACCGTAAGATGTAAACCAAGGGCCTTTATTGCATTTTCAACAGCTTTTATTTTTGCCGGATTCCTCGAACCGATAACCACCTTATCTTCCACAATACCTCAGACTCCTTAAATTAAATAGAGAAAAGCGATGAGAGAAATATCCCATCGCTTGTAAAAATCATCTCACTTTTATTGCATCAACTGTTGCTCTGTCAGCAGATTTCACTAGTTTCACAATTAGTTCTTTTGCTGCAGCGTAATCATCTACATGTACGATAGAAGCATGTGTATGAATATAACGAGAACAAATTCCAACTACCGCAGAAGGAACACCTTCATTAGAAGTATGAACTCTTCCTGCATCTGTTCCGCCTTGCGAAATAAAATATTGGTATGGGATTTTATTAGTTTCAGCTGTATCCAAAATAAAATCTCTCATTCCAACATGTGTAATCATGGAACGGTCGTAAATTCTTAAAAGCGCTCCTTTACCTAAGTGGCCAAACTCATTTTTGTCACCAGTCATATCATTCGCTGGTGATGCATCTAGTGCGAAGAAAATGTCAGGCTTAATCATATTTGCAGCTGTTTGCGCACCACGTAATCCTACCTCTTCTTGCACTGTTGCACCAGAATATAAAACGTTTGGTAATTTTTCGTTTTGTAATTCTTTTAACAGCTCAATAGATAGTCCGCATCCGTAGCGATTGTCCCATGCTTTTGCTAATACTTTCTTTTCGTTTGCCATTGGTGTAAATGGACAGATTGGAACAATTTGTTGTCCAGGTTTTACACCTAAGCGAAGTGCATCTTCTTTATCGTCAGCACCAATATCAATTAGCATGTTTTTCATATCCATTGGCTTACTACGTTTTGCTTCATCTAAAAGATGTGGAGGAATGGAGCCGATCACACCGATAATAGGACCGTTATCAGTAATAATTTGTACACGTTGTGCTAATAGTACTTGGCTCCACCAGCCACCTAATGTTTGAAAGCGTAACATACCATTTTCTGTAATGGATGATACCATAAAACCAACTTCGTCCATGTGACCTGCTACCATTACAGTTGGACCAGTTTCGTCTCCTCTTTTTACCCCGAAAATACTTCCTAATTTGTCTTGAACAATTTCATCTGAATACTTTTCTAATTCTGAACGCATGAATTTGCGTACTTGATGCTCAAATCCAGGTGCTCCTGGTAGCTCTGTTAATGTTTGAAAAAGTGCTTTTGTTTCGTTATTCATTATGTACTCCCCTTTGTAAGTATGTAGTGAATTTTATTTCGTTTAGGTTATCGAAATATTTTTACTACTATTGTACCGAACTTTCAAACTTCTTTCCAGTTTTCCCGTTACTTTTATTGTTTTAGATTGTATACTTATAAATAACATTAACTTTTGCATACACTAATGAATATGGTATGAGAAGAACGTTAGGCATAATAACTATATAAAAATTAGGAGGTTTCCCTAATGAAATGTAGAACTTTTCTCCTTGGAGTAAGCGTTGGGGCTGCTGCTGCATTGTTAATAAATGAAGCAACGAAAGGTCAGCCCATTAAGCCCGAGAAAGCATTAAAAGTCGCAAAAGATGCATTTAAGCAAAAAGGTCCAGTAGACGGGTCCTGGATTCATATGCTACCAGAAGACTATTACGTAAATGAAATTCCTTATAAAGTATATAAAGGTGGAATTTCAAGAAGAAATAATGGCACATTGGAACAATATGAATTTGTAGTAAATTTAAAAGACGGTAACTTGCTTGATGTTAAACAACTAACAACTGTTTAATCTTTACTAAGACTGACCTATCTACAAGGAAGGACAGTCTTTTTTATATTTGTCTATTCACTTTATCTGTTATCTCATACGCATCATTCCATTTTATAGCTCGATATTGTGCATCATGATAAAAAGTGAACCAAACGTTTTGCTGTTGGCCAAATGGTATCCATTTTTCTTTTGCAAAAATAGAAGTCATCGGATAGTCATCATACGCTAATACCCACAGTGATTGTTGGTGTGCATGTGTTGGCATTAAATCACCCATATGAAGTACACGTTCGTCCCCATTCTGAATGTAAATAACGGAATGACCATCACTATGTCCACCTGTATGAATTATCTTTACTCCCTCTACTACTTCTAGTTCATTTGTGAAAGTTTGTACTTGGTCTACAATAGCTTCCCAGTTCATATTCCAATATGTATTTTTAGAGCGTATATTCGGATCTCTCATTTCCTGCCACTCAGTCTCAGAAGTAATAATTGTGGCATTAGGAAAGACAGATACAAACTCTTTACGTGCATCATCCCACATTGTTAAGCCACAGGCATGGTCAAAGTGCATATGAGTCATTAGGATGATGTCTATATTACTTGGAGTAAGTCCAAGTTGTTCCAGTTGCTCTTCTACTCTTGACTCTTCAGTTACACCAAAATTACGCTTCATCTTGTCATTGAGTTTTCCGTTTCCAATTCCAGATTCAATGAGAATATTTTTATCACCAGTTTGCAGTAAAATTGGATCAGTTCTTAGTTCTATCTGGTTCTTTTCATTTACTTTATACTTTTTTGACCATAACGGTTTTGGTACGACACCAAACATTGCTCCCCCATCAAGGTTCGTCACACCACCGTTTAGCCAAGTTAACTTCCAGTTACCTAATGTTAACGTTTCCATTGTTGTCATCCCCCTTCAATAAATATTTTAACATAAAGCTTGGTGAAGCTAATAAGATTACATTGTCCTAAAAATTGAAGTTGAACTTCATACCCGCTTATGAAGTTCATCTGGCACTAAAATTTTGTTGGTATTGAACTTCATACGGCCTATGAAGAAAGAGGCCCACAAGAACTAAAAAATGTTCTTACAGGCCTCTTTCATTTAATTCACTTGGTTTTGTCCCAGTTTCTTATTTATATTTTACTTCGCATCTGTAAATTGGTTGTCCTAGCTCTGAAAACTTTTGCTCATATTCAGTCATTACATTACCTTCATAATCACTATTATGAAGATCTAGACTAACATATTTTAGTTGTAAACCATACTCATTAAAACTAATCAATGAGTATTCAAATAAACCTCTGTTATCTGTCTTAAAATGAATTTCTCCTTTGTCCACTAACACTTTTTTATATAGGTCAAGAAAATCACTATGTGTTAGTCTTCTTTTTTCATGTCGCTTTTTCGGCCAAGGATCTGAAAAGTTCAAGTAAACTTGTCCTACTTCACTAGAAGCAAATATTTCAGGTAGATTAACTGCATCAACATTCAGTAGCTTTACGTTTGGTAATTTTGAATCAATTACCTTTTGTAAGGCAACTACAATTACACTTTCATACAATTCAATACCAATGTAATTAATGTTAGGATTTGCTGCTGCCATTCCAGTAACAAAATTCCCTTTACCAGTGCCTACTTCAATATGGATAGGGTTATTATTACCAAAAACTTCATGCCATTTCCCTTTATGTTCCTCCGGACTTTGGATAATAATATGTGGGTTACCCTCAATTAAATCTTTAGCCCACGGCTTATTTCTAATTCTCACTGTATTCACCTCTAGTTGATTTGATTTATTATAATGGATTTATTATCAATGTAATGCAATAAAAAGTTGTTGTTCCCTGTAGGTGCGAGACTCCTCGAAAATGCATACGCATTTTCTTCGTGCGAAGCATCTCTCAAGTAGCTTCCTTGTCTTGCGGGAGAGTGTGTCAAGGGAGACCCCACAGGCGCTTGCGCTGAGGAGGCTCCCGAGACCACCCGCGGAAAGCGAGCACCTACAGGGAACAACAACAATTTGTAACCAATATATATCTTTATTGTTATGCTAAGAAAACCCGTAAAAAAATCCATCTTTTAAGACCGATTGAATTTCCGTGTATAAGAAACAAAAAAAAACACACGATAATGTTAGAACGGTATGTTAAAGGAGTGTTTATAATGCCATTAAATCACCAAGACCAAATGCATTTACTAAAAGACATATTAGCAGATCACCAAATAGATTGTTGCGCATCTGTTGCCGAATACGAGCAACTAGAACGTGTCATAAAATCACTAATGGTCAATACGGAAGTGGACCAAAATGTGAAACACGTTCTAATGGATATATATTCCTATAGTCAAACGGGACGAGGCATCAAAGACGTGACTAATCATGTTACGTCTCACCAAGGGGACTTAACCAATTGGATTAATAGCATCGACCAATTTTCTTAAATGTTAGTGGGCAGTAAACTTTCAAGGTAAGTTAACCAGTAATTTAATTCTTTTTCCACACCACTTTTGTAATACCATTGAATGGAGTAAATGGATTGTGCAATAACATACCAGTGCATTCGTTGACGTAAATGGCTTGTTAATTCAATACCATACGTGCTTAGCCAACTCTCCCATTCCGATTCTTCCAAATACCAATATAGTACCATGCAAAGATCAATAGCTGGGTCAGCAATCATTGCGCCATCCCAATCAATTAAAAATAATTCATTTTGTTCGGACAATAACCAATTATTATGATTTAAATCACAATGACAAACGACTCTATCTTGAAATGATACGTTTGTCATTTCTTCTGTTAAGAAATGTAAAGCTTGTTGAATGACTTGAAGTTTCGCTAGTTGAGGATCCATACAATGTATGATGTCTTCTACAATTACAGAAGGCTCTAAAGGTTCCTTGCCTAAGCGAGTGAGCATGTCCAAAAGTTCTTTGGAATGATGAATTTTATGCAAGAGCTTAGCGACACCTTCCATTTTCATGTCGTGAGCTTTAAGTTCTCTAGCACTAATCCAATGCTGCGCAGTAATAACATCTCCGCTTTCTAATCTTTTCGTCCATACGAGCTTTGGAACGATTCCTTCTGCAGACAATACAGCTAAAAATGGAGAAGAATTTCTTTTTAAGAAAAGCTTCTTATCATTATTTTCTGCAAAATATGCCTCTCCAGTTAAACCACCTGCAGGACTAATTTTCCATTCATCACCTAATAAATGCTCCAACCAATTCACCTTCAATTTCAACACAACTTTTCATAAGAATTTGTATCAAGCATTCATTACACTATTGTACGAATACTTTCCTAATACGAGTCTATTTCTAAAAATTTATCTTTAATTTTCATAAAATTTAATGGTATATTCACTTCAAACAAAAAAGACAGCTATTGGACAATTTACACAATAGCTATCTTAATAAATTTTATCGTCATTTCCCATTTAAATCAAGTACTTGATGAAAGTTTAATGTTGAATTAACACGGTTGTACTTACAGGAAGAACTTCTATGCTATTTTCAAGCGTTTTTAATGTGGTTGTTCCTGCCTTTTCTCCCAACACGCACGCATTCCATTTCCCACCTGGCAATTTCACCATGTCCTTTTGTATAGCATTATTATATATTACTAAAATATTTTTACTGTTTCCGTATTGTTGTACATCTTTCAACGTGTAGGCGAACAATGAACCTTTTTCCATTACAACAGAAAAATGTTTTCTTATTTTGGAAGCGTTGGAAAATCGAAAGGCACTATGGGACTTACGTAAAGCTATTAAGCCTTGTACATACGATACTTGTTCTAGGTACTTATCTCTTCTTTCCCAATCAAGTGCATTAATCGTATCAGGGGATTTATAACTATTCTCATGGCCGTTTTTTGTTCGGAAAAATTCTTGACCCGCATGGATAAAGGGAACTCCTTGTGATAAAAATACAATTGCTGTTGCTAGTAAGTGACGCTTAATTCTTAAGTTTTCTTCTTCATGTGCATTACAAATGTTCATTTTATCCCATAAAGTATGGTTATCATGTGATTCAACATAGTTGATCGATTGAGTTGGCTCGACAAACAAACCTTTATTTTCATTGTTTAAACAAATACTGCCTATGACAGATTCTTTTAAAATTTGTGTTTTGTGTGTATTTCCTAATGCAAACCCTCTATCAAATAAATTAAATGTGCTTCCCTTTATTCCATCACGAAAGCGATCGTTAAAAAAGCTAATCCCCTGCATCTGCTGTGCATTGCTAATCATCG